>JAIRJR010000339.1 GCA_031260575.1 Tannerella sp. | reverse complement strand
TTCACAGGTAAACCAATGGTTATTGAGCGTAGTCGAAATACTGTCAACCAATACATAATCTCAGGGCTCCTGACCTTCTCTATGAAAATCAACAAGTTGTAATCATCATAGGCAAAACGTTAAAGTCGCATATTATTTCCACAAATCCAACCTTGCTGTTCTGTTTTTTTATCTTTCCGCTTTGTACAATGATTTATTTGATTTAATTTTGCGTAAAAAATCTATTATACTATGTTATCAAAACTTCCTCTTTTCCCTTCGGATACTAAAATGATAACTGCCTGGGTTGGTTTTTACGAGCATGACGGTATGGTATATTATCTTCATGGCGGCAGTCCGATTTATTGTCATTCGAAGGATGACCGTAATGGTTATCGCTTTGCGTTAGCCAATTTGGTTATCAACGGCTTATGCAAGATAAGCGAGTTGAGTTCCGCTTTAGGTGAGCCTCGTAAAAACATTGAGCGTTATGCCAAATCGCTTCGCGAGCACGGCGCGGGTTACTTTTTCGAGCGCAAGGAACGTCGGGGTCAGTGTTACAAGATGACTCCGGATAAATTATCCTCTATCCAGTCATCCCTTGATGAAGGCATCAGTATTTACCGGATAGCCATCGACCATGATATCAGCGAAGCAGCCGCAAGTTATCATATCAAGAACGGTAATTTAAAAAAAAACGGCTGATTTAGGAAAGTCAAAAAAATCTTTATCAACCCCTTACGAACGAAGTGAGGTAGATTTGCAATCTGCCTCCGGTTTGGGCATGGGCGCTTCCCGCGTAGAGGAACGGGTGATGAGCGCGATGGGTATATCCAATGAAGCGCCGGTAGCATTTGAATCGTGCGAGGCTTTGCCTTTCGGTGGTGTAATGTTATTGCTTCCTTTTTTGCTGGAATGTGGCCTGATGAGTTATATCAATCATTACCGCCGACGGCTGACGGGCTATTACAGTTTCAACAATCTGGTGATTATCATTGCCTTTATTTATCTTTGCCGGATAAAGAGTTTTGAGCGAATCAAACATTATTCGCCTGGCGAATTTGGGAAGTTGGTGGGTTACGACCGTATCCCCGAGGTTAAAACCCTTCGGGGCATGGTTCGTGAAATCACGTCTCAAAAATGTGCCGGCCAATGGGCTGCCGCGCTTTCCCAAAGCTGGATAGAAGAAGAAAATCCCCAATTGTATTATATCGACGGTCACGTCCAGATATATCATGGTTACTTGGCCAATTTAGGCAAGAAGCATGTCAGCCGCCAGCGTTTGTGCCTGCCCGGGGTAATGGAGTTCTGGGTGAACGCATCGGACGGAAGTCCTTATTTTTATGTCACCGCCGATGTCAATGAAAAAATGAACGAAATACTTGGCGATGAAATCATTCCCCAACTCCTCAAACTTCATCCTGTAACGGATGAAAGGAGGCGGCTTATGGAAGAAGACCCCGATGAACCTGTTTTTACGCTGGTATTCGACCGCGAAGCCTACTCGCCGGAGTTCTTTTTCCGCCTGTGGAACAAATACCGGATAGCAGTGATAACCTACCGGAAAAACGTAAAAGACACATGGGATGAATCCCTGTTTGAGGATTATGCGGTATCCACTACCTTTGGAAGTGAAACGATGAAACTGCACGAACAAGAATTTTATCCCCTCAAAAACGGAAACAACCTCCTGCGTGAAGTGCGCAGACTCTGCCGGGAAGGACATCAGACAAGCATAGTCACAACCAACCGAAAATTACTCCTCGATGTAATCGCTTCCTGCATGTTCGCACGATGGTCGCAGGAGATATTTTTTCGGTACATGAGACAGGAATATGCTCTTGATAAAATCATCCAATATTCGGTAGATGAATTGGATAACGACATAAGGGTCGTCAACGTGGAATACAATAATATATCATACCGGATCAAGAAAGAAAGGGAAAAATTGAGCCGGCGGAAAGCAAAACTGTATGAACCGGAACAGGAAAATCCCTTACAGGAAGACGATGAAAAAGAAAATAAAAAATGGATGAAAAACAGGCTCGAAGTGATGGAAGAAGTACAACAAATGGAACAACAGATTGAAAACCTGATAAATCAACGAAAGAATATACCGTATAAAATCCCGATAAGTCAAATGCCGGAATCTATCCGCTACAATCAGTTAAACAGAGAAAGTAAAATGATACAGAATATCATAAAAATGATTTGTTACAGGGCGGAAACGGCTTTTGCCAATTTACTTTCGCCTCACTACAAACGGGCTAAACACGAAATCAGGGCATTAATCAAGTCCATTATACATACACCCATTAATATGGAAGTTGACAGGGAAAATGGAGAACTCAACATCACCTTGTTTCCATTATCCAATCAAAGAAGCAACGAGGCAGTCAGTAAAATCTGCGAAACAATCAATGACACAAATACACTGTATCCAAGTACCAATTTGAGGCTAATCTTCAAAATCGCGACAATCAGTTTTAGCCCAAGTCAGGATTCCTGAACTTTCAACTTTCAACTTTCAATTAATTTCTTCTCTCTTAATTCTTAATTTTTAATTCTTAATTGATTTCTCTATCTTTGCAGTCTGACAATAATAAAT
>JAIRJR010000327.1 GCA_031260575.1 Tannerella sp. | reverse complement strand
GTCTTGACCGATAACCCTGCGTTTCAGGATTTCTTCCATATTGAGAAGCCTTTCTTTTTCCTGCGATTGAATCTTTCCGATGGGGATACCTGTTTTGTTTGAAATAACCGCGGCGACGTCAAGCTCGCTTATCGTATCTATTTTGTTCTTTGTGGCTTCACGCAAGGTATCCAAAGCGTTATGTACGTATGTGAGCAGTGCTTCAAAATCTTCTATTTCATTTACGTCCGTTTCGTCAGTCAGTAAGCCAAGCAGAATGGGACTTAACTTGTTTTGCATGGTGGCATGAAGAAAACGGAGTTCACTAAACAAATCTTCTTTCTTTTTTTCTTTGTTTTCTTCAATTTCCGCCAATTGTTTGGTCAATCCAAGTATATCCCTGTCCGCCGTTTCATTAATCATTTTTGAAGCCGACATCGTCCGGTCGAGCAAATCTATTGCCGAATCGGGTAAACGCCTGTCTTTTGTGTAACGTTTTGCAAATCGGACACATGCCGTAACAGCCTCGTCCGAAACCTTTATTTTATGAAATCCCGTGTATTTTTCCATCACTGCATTGACCATTTGCGTTGCCGAAGTTGCATCCGGTTCTTCCAGCTGCAAAACTTCAAAGCGGCGGTTGAAAGCCTTGTCAGGCTCAATCAGTTTCCGGTATTCATCCATCGTCGTTGCACCGATTACCGTCAAATCGCCCCTTGACATTTCCGGTTTCAAAATGCCTGCCGCACCGCTGTTACCCAGCTTCGGATCGATCAGCATGTGAATCTCGTCAATAAACAGGATTGTCCTGTCCATCGTCCGCAGTTCTTTGATGATATTTTTCATGCGGTCTTCTATCTCGCCCTTATAGGTGGCTCCGGCAATCAGATTGCCTGTATCAAGCTCATAGATGACCGTTCCTTCCAAATAGGCCGGAACATTCTGTTCTACAATTCTTTTAGCAAGTCCGTCAGCCAGTGCGGTTTTACCTACGCCTGCATCGCCGATAATCATGACATTCGGCTTGCTGTGCCGGCCAAGTATTTCAATCATCATCCTGACTTCTTTCTCGCGATTGACAATATCGCTTATTTTCAGGTCGATTGCCATCGCTGTTTTGTCTATACAATATTTATGTATGGCTGCCGCCCCTTTGGTATCGGATGATTCGTGCATTTCGGGCGCAATACCGGTCATGACTTCTTCTCCTTTGAAATAAAGGTCATACACCTCATTCTCACGGATGGGGAATGATTTGAGCTGATCCGGCGAAAAGCCGGAACCGGGTTGAGCTAATGAGGTTAGAATACAAATCGGGTTGATTTCGAGTAAACCCAGTTTAAGTCTTGCACGATCGGCCTGTTCAAAAACAATCGCAACGCGATCGTCTCCCTGAATATCGGCCGGCGAACCTTTTCGAGGGCAATCATCCATATGCACATCCGCCCATTCTTCCAAATAGGAAAGGTCTTTCCCCAGATAGGAAATAAAACCATGCAGTCCAACTTCTTTATGAAGTAATCCTTTGAGCAGATGAGCCGGGGTAAAACACTCATTTCCATATTCTCTGGCTAACGATTTGGCAATTCTGACAGCCGTTTGAGCGGTTTCGTTCAAGTTTAAAAAGTCCATATTTTCATCGGTATTTTCAAAAAAGGTCTACATATCGGCCTCAAATATTAGCATTATTTTTGAATAAACCAAATAAAGCGCAAAAAAAACTTTTTTTTCTTTTAGAGCAAGCGTACTTAAGCCGTCGGTTGCCAAAAGCAAGCCGTCGGCAAGAATCATACCGCCCCGGTCAAAATTCGGGTTTCGACCTGTCTTCCATTGAATTTTACCGTCCGTATCCATACAAATAAACCCCTCTCTTTTTGATTGGTACGGTACATACGTAAAAGTAACCGTTGAGCAAAACGATTCCATCATGCGTCAAAGCGAAATAATGGTTCTCAATGACGAAACCGGCTGTTTGTGTAGGTGAGCGGACAGGAAATGTCAGCATATTTACGGGTGTAATATGCCGCTAAAGTCGTTTGGGGGTATGAATGAGTTACGCCCCTACAAATGTTTCTTGCTTCAATTGTTCGATAAAACGGTTCAACTTACGCAATTCGGTAGGGATGTCGATTTTTTGCGGACATTCTTCGTTGCACTTTTTGCATCCTGTACAATGGTCGGCTTGCCGGATTTTCTCAACCGTCCGTTCGTAACTTACCAAATAGGCGCGCCGGGCTTTGCGATAGTCCGGATTGTTACTGCTTTTCGGCAGGTTTCCATCATTGACACATTTGTTATAATGTAACAGAATGCCCGGAATATCAATGCCGTAAGGGCATGGCATGCAATACATGCAATCGTTGCAGGGAATGGTGGGATATTGCAACATAAGCTCCGCAGTATCGTAGAGAAACTGCTTTTGCGAATCATCCAATGCGACTAAAGGCGAGTAGGTACGGATATTGTCCTGAAGGTGTTCCATATAGGTCATCCCGCTCAATACGGTAAGCACGTTATCGAATGAACCGGCAAAACGAAATGCCCACGATGCAGCGCTACCGCCCGGATTTTGCGCTTTGAGAAGCGAAACGATATGCACCGGCAAGTTGGAAAGACGGCCGCCAAGTAGTGGTTCCATGACAACTACCGGAATATTACGTTTGGATAGTTCCTTATACATATAATCGGCATTCACATTCCGGCCTGTCGCAGCGTTTTCCCAATCCGAATAGTTCATTTGGATTTGTACAAAGTCCCAATGTACCCTTTCATGATCGGAAAGGACCCGGTCGAATTGCTCGACGATTCCGTGAAACGACCATCCGAGGTGGCGGATACGTCCGGCTTCGCGCTCTTTCAACAGAAAATCAAGTAAGCCGTTGTTGAGAAAACGATAGTCATATCCCCGGTTTCCAACTGATCCCAAATTATGCAATAAATAGTAGTCAAAATAGTCTACCTGAAGTTGTTCCATTGATTTTCGATACATGTCGACAGAAGCATTAAAATCCGGATTGGCGGGATTCGACATTTTTGTCGCGATGAAATATTTTTCGCGCGGGTAGCGGCTGAGTGCGATTCCTGTCGCACGCTCCGACTGCCCCATGACATATACCGGCGCTGTGTCGAAATAGTTTACGCCATGTGCGATGGCGTAATCGACCAACTCATTGACTACTTCCTGATTGATAATCATGCCCTGTCCATTGGGATTGGGCATGGTCGGCCATCGCATACAGCCGTAACCCAATAGCGAGACGGTATCTCTCAATGATGGTAAAGTTCGATAGGTCATCTTATCGGTCGGTACAGGCCCCAAAGCCCCCGGATCCGCCTGACCGGTCGGCGCACAGCCTGTTAATGCAGCTGAAGTGGTTAGCGCCGTAGCGCCCGTGATTTTAAGAAATTCTCTGCGATTGATATAATTGTCTTTTTTCATTGTTGCTGTCGGATAAAGTGTTAGATGATTTTATGAATCGGATGCCCTTCGACGCGGATTGCACTAAACGGGCGCGACGGACAAAGGTACTCGCAGGCTCCACAACCGATACAAAGTTCCTCGTTGATTGCCGGAATTTTCAGTGAACGTTCATCGCCGGGTACCGATGGCACCATTGTGATGGCATCTGTCGGACAGTGATGTGCGCAGGTGTCACACTGTATCTCGTCTGTCAATGTGATGCAAAGTCCGTGCGTCCATACGGCATGGCCGATCTGCGTCGAAGATTTTTCTTCTTTTGTGATGATTTGAATGGCGCTCGAAGGACACACTGCCGCACATTTGACACATTCGGGCCGGCAATAGCCCCTTTCGTAAGACATCATTGGCTGCATAAACGTATCCAACGCATTTGAGGGACGCAAAACGCCGGTCGGACAAACCGTCACACACAGCTGACATGCAGTGCAATGTTGCTTCATGTTGCGGGCGCTTAATGAACCGGCCGGAGTGAGCGGAGTGAGGCGATCGGGGCTTTTCTTGGGAAGGATTTCAGCCAGTCCGCCGTCCATCTTTATATCCGTAGCTTTCGGGATAACCTGGGCTTTAAGCGCAGAGGCAGCCATAATCACCGGAGCAATGAGAAATGCCTTACGTCCCTTGCGGGTCTCTGCGGATAAAGACTGTTTTTGAACGCTTTTTAATTTACGGAATGTCGGATATCCAAACTTGTAGTCTATCGCATGGTTATTGCATTTCTCAATACAATTCATACATGTCACACAACGGCTGTTGTCTACCCGGGTTTCTTTGAAATCAATACAGGAAGCCTTGCAGCTGCGGGCGCAAAGGTTGCATTTTTTGCATTTTTGCTCATCTATCCTGATTTGGAAGAATGAAAAACGCGATATTAACCCCAGAAAAGTTCCCACAGGGCAAATCGCATTGCAATACGTGCGTCCATTTCGCCACGCTAAAAAAACCACGACAACGAATGTAATCATTGCAATAATGAAAGTAGGTAAGCTTTTTATCCAAACATCGACCGTATAAAATGTATAATTGTCCGCTCTTTCAGCAATCAGCGCCAGCAGATTATTCCCCCAAAGCCATACAGGCAGAAAGAGATGGTTTGCCATCCGTCCATAGGCTCCGTAGGGGTCGAGTAAGGAAACGATTGCACTCACTCCCGCAATCAGGCTTATAATAAATAGTGCAAGTACGCCATACCTCAACCACGATTTTGCGGGAGAGAAAGTGTAAGGCAGTTTTTTACCCCGCCTGCCAATCCGCGCTACAATGTCCTGAAATATACCCAAAGGACAAATTACCGAGCAATAAACCCGTCCAAGAAGTAGAGTCAACACAACAAGTAATGCGATTATTCCAATATTTAATGCCAAAATGGCAGGTAGAAATTGAAGTTTTGCCATCCACCCAAACCACGCATGCAGCGTTCCGGTGAAATCAAGGAATAGCAACGTAATCAATATAAAGCAGATGATGGACAGGGTAATTCTTATTTTCTTCAACATGATTTCAGTATTTTTTGGTGCAAAAATAGATAAAAACATGAAAACAATCACATTTTTTCAGAATTTTAGCATTTTGGAGAAAAATATTTCATTCAGCGATGGTTACTTGCAAATCTAATGATTTTCATGTAATTTTGTGGCCGATTAATTAGGTAGCAAAAGATATATGATTACATTAGACCAACTTAACGATGTGTTGGAACGCGTTCAAGCGTTGAGGGGGTATCTTTGACATTGATGCAAAGACGATCCGATTGGAACAAGAAGTGCTGAAAACACAGGAACCCGGATTTTGGGACGATGTGAAAAGCGCTGAAGCGCAAATGAAAACAGTTAAAGACCTCCGGAAATGGATTGATCTGTATAAGGGTTTAAACGATGCCGCCGAAGAGTTGAATTTGGCTTTTGAATACACAAAAGAAAGTGTGTTGTCGGAAGACGAACTCGATGCGATATATGCGAAAGCATTCGAATTGCTTGAAAATTTAGAGTTCAGGAATATGCTTCGCGAAGAAGCCGACCAGATGGGTTGTATCCTGAAAATCAACTCCGGCGCCGGCGGAACCGAGAGCCAGGACTGGGCTTCGATGTTGATGCGCATGTACATGCGATGGGCTGAAGCAAACAATTATAAACTGCCGATCAATAACAAATTGGATGGCGACGAAGCGGGCATCAAGACAGTTACCCTGCAAGTGGAAGGCGACTATGCTTACGGATATTTAAAAG
>JAIRJR010000304.1 GCA_031260575.1 Tannerella sp. | reverse complement strand
GGACTACGGAGATATTCTCGACCACAATATAGAAAGGGATGCCTACAACTATGCCAATTTTTTTGCAATACTGGAAACAGATCAAATAATAAACCTCGGTTTTAACCTCAATATACCTACCAAGGGACTTGACCTTCCAAGAGAAGTTTTAGAAAAGATATATCACAAAAACGCATTAAAATTATATCCGGGCTTGAGAGAAGCAATGAAATTATAATCACCCAAATATGAGACATTGTACAAAACGTCAGCCGATAATAAATAGGGTTTCGTTGCGTGCGCAGCACATGCAATGTGACGGAAAAAGACATTTATTTGCATTCGGGCGTGTAGGCTATTATTGTTTCCATTATGAACGTAAAATAAAAACGACACATGAAAATAGAAAAGATTACAAATAACAAGAAGCAATTCCTTGACCTGTTACTATTAGCAGACGAACAAGAAAATATGATTGACAAATATTTAGAAAACGGAGATTTGTTTGCTTTATATGATGGTGGTTCGACTACGCTCACCAACCATGATTTGAAAACTGTTTGCGTTGTAGTACCAATAGACAGCGAAACCTGCGAATTGAAAAACATAGCGACATATAAAAAATATCAGGGTAAAGGATACGGTAAAACGCTGATAAAATTCGTCTTTGACTTCTATAAAAGCAACTATAAAACAATGCTTGTCGGGACAGGCGAAACACCGGCTATACTGTCGTTTTATGGAAGTTGTGGATTTGAAAGGTCGCATCGCATAAAGAGCTTTTTTACAGATAATTACGACCATCCAATGTTTGAAGAAGGAATACAACTTATTGATATGGTTTATTTAAAAAAAGAATTATAAAAAACTATGTGCAGTTATAGGCAATCTCAATACCAAGTTAGTACTGCACCACTTATCATACCAATTAGCAAAAAATTATCAACTAATAAAACGAGATGAATATGGACACATTATTATTATCAGCGATTATCGGAGTTGTAGCAGGAACTATTGACATTATTCCTATGGTAATTCAGAAATTGGACAATCGAGCCACCATTTCCGCTTTTCTGCAATACTTCTTCGTATCAATTATCATTGTGAATATTGACTTGCCACACATTGTATGGTGGTTGCAGGGTGGTTTGATTTCGGTAGCTTTAGCTTTACCTGTCGTAGTATTGGTTTCGGCACAAGACAAGAAAGCCGTACCGATTATCCTGACAATGGCTGCTATTTTGGGGACATTGATTTGTATTGCAGGACATTTTTTGAAATAAAAAAACTTTAGATTAATCTTACATTAAAAAATGAAATCGAAGGAGCTACATGGGAACACTCTGAAAAACTACTGGAACAAGAAGCAAGGTTAGTTGATAGTGCAGGTTGACAATGAAGTGGAAAATTGAACGATAAATGAAATATTAACCGTCCGACAAGGACATGAAATTTTTAGAAATGAATAAAAAAGTATTGACAGCACCCTGTGGATTGGATTGCTTTAACTGTCCTTTATACAAGGGCAATATTACCGAAGAATACAAAAAGCAGGTTTCTGAATTTTTGGGCATACCGCTCGAAGAAACGCCGTGCGAAGGTTGTAGAGACGAGAAAGGTCATTGTAAATTTGCAACCGGCGAGCATTGTATTACTTGGGATTGCGTACAGGAAAAGGGCGTGACTTATTGCTATGAATGTGCGGATTTTCCTTGCAAATTGTTAATGCCTTCTCAAAAAGGGGCGCAATTCCCGCACAATATGAAAGTGTATAATCTTTGCCGGATGAAATTTTTTGGTATTGAAAAGTGGATTGAGGAAGCCGCCGAGATTAGAGAACGGTATTTTACAGGCACATTTGAAGTTGGTAAAGGTCCTGTTTTGGAAAATGATAATAGTTGAATTTTTTTTGAAAAGTTATGAACAAATTAATTGGTTTTTTCGCGCTACTTTTTTTCGTAGCTAATCCGGTTTTTTCTTCAGGCGCAAACGTTTCACAAATCCCCGTAGAAACAGTTGTTGATAAAATCAGGGGAGGATTGTTGGGTCAGATACTGGGAAATTTGAATGGAATTCCTCATGAAATGAGGTACATCAATGAACCCGGAACAGTGAAAAATTATATTCCTTCACTTCCTGACGGAGCGTGGACAGATGATGATACCGATTTCGAGTGGGTTTATATTGTTGAGATGCAAAAACACAGGAATGTATTCTTGTCGTCCGATGAAATTGCTACGTTCTGGAGAGAACGGATCAATCGTGGAATATGGTGTTCCAACCGTTATGCCCGTTACTTGATGGATATCGGTTTTAAGCCGCCATATACCGGCTATGTTACATTAAATCCATGGGCGGATTTTAATGTTGCAGGGCAATTCCTGTGCGAGACCTTTGGTTTGATAGCTCCCGCCATGCCTCAAACGGCAGCAAAAATCGGCTTGAATTATACCACCGTGTCTATTGATGGTGAACCTGCACAGACAACGCAGTTATATACGACCATGATTTCGATGGCTTTTATTGAAAGTGATATTCGTAAAATCCTCGATGCCGGTATGGCAGCGCTTGATCCCGAAAGCAGAACGTTGCGGATTGTGAATGATGTGATAAAATGGCATGCCCAATATCCGGAAAACTGGAAAGAAACACGTCGTTTATTGAAAGAAAAATACACCATTGAAGGTGGAAATATGCGAGATAGGAATGGAGTTGATCTCAATAACGGCGCCATCATTGCCGCTTTATTATATGGTGAAGGCGATTTTGCCGAAACGTTGAAATTGTCGTTCAATATGGGTTGGGACGCCGATTGTAATGCCGCAACTGTCGGTACCATCCTCGGAGTGGTATATGGATATCGTAAAATGATACACCAAGGTTGGCAGATTATCGAC
>JAIRJR010000268.1 GCA_031260575.1 Tannerella sp. | reverse complement strand
CGGTTACCGTGTAATCTCCTGCATCGGTCGGCGGGGTTGTGCTGTTGTAAACCGTTCCATTTCGTCCGGTATACCGGATTTCATACAAGCTTGAACCTCTAATGTTTTCTCCGGATTTTGTGACGACAATATCGTGAGTATCAAACGGTTCTCCATCATAAACTTTATCGGTCTGATTGCCCACCGAAATTTCTATGGTGGTGTTTTGCTTGATATTAAAGTTTATGGCTCCATCTACGGATGAATCGGAAGCATCGTAATTTGAGTCGCCCGGGTAATAGGCTTTCATGGTAATGTTACCTGTTTTTGACGACGGTTTTGGCGTGTATGTATACGTTGCCTTGCCATTGATGATGGGAGCGCTCCCAACCACTTCACCGTCGATATAAAAATACACAGTTCCCGACGGATTTGTACCCTCGTCAAATTCTGCGACCAATTCTATGGGGTCTGGATAAGTAACCTCATTGGAGGGACTAACCGTCAGTTTGAGTTTGGTAGCCTGTTTGGTGAGCGTATACGGTCCAAAACTTCCCACTGCCGGATTGCCCGCGTTGTCAATGGCGTACCAGTAAATATAACTGCTTCCTACATTGTTGATGTAAACAATCCTGCTGGTTGAGTAGCTTTCATTCGACCATCCGAGGCTTTCAGGAGTTTTGTCTACCTGCCCTTTCAGGTCTTCCAACGCTTTCAGCAAGTCTGCCGTAGCGATAGGCGCTGCGTTGGTGGTGATGAAAAATCTTTGCTGGTTAAAGCCGCTTCCGCCTTCTTCATCGCTGAAAGTAAGCAAAACAGGGGTGTTCACAGAGAAATTTCTGGAGGCAAACGCATTTCCATCAATATTTGTTTCTACAGCTGTTGGCGCATCTTTGTCTACAACGATTTTAAATGTCCGTGTAACCGGTTCGGAGGTTAACGTTTCGTTTTCACCTTCACCATATTTGCTGGTCACCAAAAGCGTGATGATATAATCGCCGGCAGGATACTTGGAAGCGTCGGAAACATCAATAATCTCGTATTCGCCATCAAATACTATTGGAGTCGTAACATTATTATGTGTCAGGGTGTAACTGTGCGAAATCGGCAACCCGTGAAAGTCATAACTATTATTGATGATAAAAACTTTTTCGTCGCTGACGCCTCTGATAACCGTGTATGGATTAATATCGAAAGAAGCATAAGGTTGTGCGTATTCTGCGTCACCTGTTGCCGTTATAAAACGGACTGTCTTAACTAATGACGATGTTGCACCGTATTTATCCGTCACCTCTAATCTTATTGCATACGTGTCGTTTTCAACAAGTTCCGCCAGGTCAGTTTGTAATTGCTCAAGGGTTAATCCTGTTTTCCATACGGCTCCCTCAACATCAATGTCCGTCCACGCCCATGAGCTTGAAACAATTCCTTTGGATAGGTCATCCGGGTCGTATGACTGGTCTTTAAATGTAGGAACTTTTCCGTCAAGCGATATGGAAAAATTCGCAACCGGCGCCTTGTGCGCTATGATGGTTTTCATGTATAAACCGCAGTAATAAATATCGTATGTTCCCACTTTGTCGAATTTCAAATCCAAGTCGGATACAAATTGTCCGCTCCGCGAGTATATGCCGTCGTTATTATCAAATTTGTCGGGAAAAACGCCTGTACCGTCCCAGTTGTGAACCACCTTCCATTTTCCTTCGGGCCATTCCGGGTCAGCCGTATTGCTTTGGTCGGCGTTATCCACATTTAAAATAACATTTTCGGTAACCAATACAATATTTTCAGAGTTTTTTCTTTGATACCTTTCATAGATTTCATCGGCAATTGCTTGAAGTTGCTCCCAGTATGATTTTGTTGCGGGGTTGTCCATGTTCACAATCACACCGTGCATGCCTATGTCTGTCATAAATTGTTGAGACTCACTTACATTTTCAGCGCCGCACCAGCCGATGTAGTAAATTTCATCACCCTCTGCAAGACGGTTAATCAATTCGGTTCTAATGAACGTATTTTCAAAGTCCTCAATCGGTTCCTCGTTCAGATTGACAATAAATTTTTTCGTATTTTCCTGCCAGTCAGCCGCGCGCACAATTTCTAATAACGACCGCACCTTATCCATATTCATGGATAAATTTTGCAGCGTTAAATGTGTAGGCTGTGCGCAACCATGAGAGAGATAAGAACCCATAGGACCAAAACCGAAACCTTTCATATATGTATGGTCAAGGTCTACTTCCATTCCGGTAATTCCGGTATTAAAATTGATGGGTCTCGCATCTTCATCTATGGGTGTTGTTAAAACAGCCGCATTGGATGGGCTACCTTTGTAATAAACCCTCGCATACGTGGGAAAAATCTCCATCTTAATTCTTCTGAATACATCACCGATGACGTAGACGTTGCTGCCTGAAACCAATTCAAATTTTTTATTTGTTCCGTCTTCAGTGTATGCGGCAAGAGTAGACGCCGACGCAGTAGCCGTATTTATGCCTGCCCGCGCTTGATGAAACCTCCAAGTGTTGACGTCTTTAAATTTGTATATTTTGATGTTTGCGCCTTTGCCACTGCTGTATTCAAGGAAAAGCAAAAAACCGGTCATCGTTTGTGTTCTCGCTTCGTAACTTCCGCTAATATCTGTGTTGAAGAAAAATCCAACGCCGTCCAACGCATCGTATGCTACATCTTCCTTAATGGCAAACTCAAAAGTCTTCTTTGTTTTTTGAGTGTTTGGTAAAAAGCGGAAGTCTTTATATCCAAGCGAGCCATATCCGTAAAAATCCATCGTTGCGCCGTTATTAGACGACATCATGTGAGCAAAGTGCCCGTCGTAAGGGTGTCTTGTTCCCAAGTAATCTGCGCTTGTTTTGTCGGTCTTAGTGCCGCCGCTCTGTGCACCGCCTTCATTATACTCAATATAAATACGGTCGGCATCGCTTATTTTATTGCCTGCGGAGGCGCCTCTGAAATTCGCCAACTCTGCAACCGTTGGCGCGGTAGCGGTATTCCACAGTTTTCCACTGCCAAGGTTAGCCTGACCTATCAGATAATTATAAAATGCCGCGTAGTTAGGATAATAGGTGGGACTATTAAAAGCGTGACCTTGGTGGTCAAGGTCGGTACGCACCGGCGCAAGCGCTGCGGGCGCTGTGTGGTCATATATCCACCATTGGAATTCGGAAGTAGTGTTTGCCGAAACGGCTGTTGCTGCCGAAATAAAAAGGTCTCCGGGCAACACGGGAGGGCTTTTCGCGGAAAGCAATCCCCTTAAATCTTCCTCGAAGGTTGAATAATCAATCGTTGTCGGTCCCACGGCAAGCGCCACCTCTAATCTGTTATACACATTGATGCCAATCTTCACATCACCTCCCTTTTCCTGCGCGTTTGCCGGAAACGAAATAAAAATGAACGCGAACGCCATCATAAATGACAGAACACGACAAGCCGCTTTAGCAATACGCAAGCAACAAACAAAGAAATTTTTTTGGTAAAAATATCTCATTGGTTAGAAATTTTTGTTTAAATAAATTACACTCTACTATGATATTACACTTCAGGTTGCAAAATACGGAGTAAAATATAAACAAAAAAAACGGATTTTTGCGAAAGATTCTGAAGAAACTACGAAAAATCCGTAAATCAACAGCTTTTGAAATTACTTTACGGATGTGTGCATATAAATTGTCAATAATTTATTTATTTGCGAAATTATCAAAGTATATTTGTTGAACAATCGTTTCTATTACGAAGATGTCACAATGTTTGTTCGACACCTATTTTGTTCATCATATTTTGAACTTTACTTCTCAATAAAGTCAAAAATTGTTTTCTTTCCTTGAAGGCGCCATCGCCGCTAATAAGAATAGATTTGGAAATCAGGCTTTCAATCCATCTTTGTATTTGAGTGCAAACAAATTCATTTTCGGTTACTATGCTATCGGTTGCAAACAGCCTCATGATGCACGACAAGGTATCACCGCTTTTCAACAACAAAAAAAAAGTTCTCTACATTCACCGAACAATAATATACCAGCGCCGGCGACTTTGTTTGGTGGTTGGTGAGCATTGTCGAACCATGGTTGGTGAGCATTGTCGAGCCATGGGTATCGCCGAACAATTCGCCTCCCTTATATCCGTCGTTTGTATATTGTTGCAGCGTATCTAAAAGACCGAATAATTGATCAAAAAGACGCAAAACTGTATCCTTGCTGTCAAAAGCGCCAATTTCATAATAGTATTCCAGCAATCTTAATATTGTATCCATCGAATAATCTGTCCATATTTCTTTTGTTGGAATACTCATGGTGGCATTGTACAATTGTTCGCATATTGCTCTGATCCTGTCTTGTGGTAGTGTGCTGCAAAAATGTTCGTAGGAAACGAAGTTTTTGTTCATCGTATCGTGCCATGAATAATAAATCAGGAAGGATAATTCCGGAAATTTACATAAAAAATAGAATGGAATA
>JAIRJR010000232.1 GCA_031260575.1 Tannerella sp. | reverse complement strand
AGTCTCTCTTTGAGGGGGAGGTAGGTTTTTGAAAACAGAAAAAACAATTTTTAATAAGCTGAATATCAGCAACGTAAAAAGAAATAATCGACAAATCTTGAGTTTAGTCGGTCAATACTGGTTTTCTATATGCAAATTTTCAATTTGGCCATTTGCGAAATCATTGTTTGACTGATCTTGCTTGTTTTTTGGGGAGATATCCAATAAAGCGGCAATATCCGTATCTAAAATTTTTGCAATTTCCTCCAGCCTGTCAAGCGTTAGTTTGGATTCTTGATTTTCCATTCTTGCATACGAAGCCTGCGTTATTCCCAGTTGAGTAGCCATTACATGCTGTGAATATCCCATTTGCAAACGAACTTTCCTGATATTATTAGCCTGCATTATTCATAAAGCCTCCAAAAAATTCCGTTTCGAAACGACGGTTTGATTTTTTTCGGGTTTTGTGTCAAAAATGAAGACACGTTACTTTTTTTGTTGTCAAAATGCGCAATATTTCTCTACAAAAAGCAGCAAAAACCACTTAAATACATAGCTATAAGAGGAATATCTGTTTTGATATTCCTGTAAAAAGGTCTTTTCGGAGTGCCTTTATGCCGCCTCTCGCCAGCCGGCACATCCTGCAAAGGCTTTTTCGAGGACGCCTCTATATGGGTGATGTTCAGGAAATTCAATTTTGATTTTGGTTTTCAGGACCCGAATATGTACTGCTGTCAATATTATTTTTTCCCGTATGGTCTGTATCGACGCTGTCTGTAAGTCAGTGCCGGTAAACATATTCTGCTTTAGTCCGAGATAAATAACATAAGCGGCAGCGTGCAGAAAAAGTCGAAACTGATTAGCCTCAAATTTGTTGCACGACATCGTATCGGCATTCAGGTAAGTCTTTAATTCCTTGATATACAATTCCATTTGTCCGCGACCGCAATACACTTCCTCATAAAGGAAGCGAGAATTATTGTGTTTGAAGTTGGTAACGATATAGCGCACATTTTTACCTTTTTCGTTAACCTCTATCTTGACAATCACCCGCTGTGCATATTTCCACGAAGCTGCCTGATACATAAAGGTTTTGAAGAAACGAACCGGCTGTCCGGTTCTTTTAAAACTTTCTTCAGCCATATCTACCCAATCCCTGGTACGCGCTGAAAGAGCCTTGTTGCCGGTAAGACCGGTCATGAAATAGATGCTGCGCTGATTGCAAGCCCACTCTATAAATTCCGGAGATGCAATCATCTGGTCTTCATTCCAATCCATCAGTTCACGGCAACAAAAATGAGCATCTCCGCGAACAATAAATTCGGTATCTTTCCACACTTTACGAAGGCGATTGATGATACGACGCAGGATTTTGTAGATGTTCACCGACTTGTTGCGACGACCGGGACGAAGCAAAGGCAAAATCATTTTACCGGATTGTCCTTCAAAAATAAACAGCGGCATATAGCAGTATTCGCCGTAATAATCATTGAAAAGGGTTCCCTGCCGGTCGCCGTAAGTATTGAAATTACTGTCATCGCAGTCAAGTATGATGACTTTGGGTGGTTTTTTGTAAGAAGCGATGAACTCATCCAAAAAGACTTCACCCATTTTATACAACTCCCTGTCAGTTAATTTGTTCTCTAAACGAGTGATGGTCGGTTGAGAACTCAACGCCTGAGCGTCGGGAAGACGTCCCGAACAAAGCTTCAGTATGGAATCATTACGCAATAAATCACTGTCATCAGCATCCTTATAACCGGCGGCAATCTGACAGATACGTTGCCTGAACATCTCATAGTAAGAATGTTGAACAAAAGGCTGATAACGCGTATCCGCAACACAATCAGACAGTTTGGCGATAAAGCCGTTGCGCTGTTCATATTCGTTCAGCAACATTAAACCGCCTTGCGAAGACAGGTCGGGAGCGGTAAAACTTATTTCGACAGGTTTGTTGTTTACAGAAGATAAGAAAAAAATATCGCCTAATGCAGGGAAGATGTCTGAATTTTTACTATTTTTGCCCATGAAAAAAGTTCTTTTTTGGTTTTTTTTAATTCCAATGCAAAAATAGTAATTATTTTGCTGAAATCAAACAAATTAAGAACTTTTTTTATTGCTTTATGAATAATGCAGGTTAAGTATTAAGTGGTAACTTTGCAGTAAAAAAAAGTAAGGATGAACACGCAAATTTTAGAAAATATCCGCAGTTTGAAACGCCAACTTTTACCGAATGAACGTTTGATATTGTTTGGCTCACAGGCACGGGGCGATGCCCGTCTCGATTCGGATTGGGATTTGTTGTTGCTTCTCGACAATTCGCAAAACAAGCAAGATTACGAAGACAGGATATTCGATTTTGTTTTGATGGGGTGGAAATACGGAACATATTTAAGTATAATGCCTTATACGGAAAAAGAATGGGAAATGAGAAGACCTTCGATTTTGTACCAAAATATTAAAAATGAAGGAATTGAAATACAGTAAAAATTATGGGACTACAGGATGACGACAGGAATATTTTGATAAATTTACGCCTTACTAATGCTAAAACGACATTGGAGGAGGTAGATTTTTTGGCACAAAACGGCAAGTGGCGTACAGCTGCAAATCGTTTGTATTATGCGTGTTTTTACGCTGCCGGAGCATTGTTGGTGCGTTATGGAATAACCGCTCATACTCATACAGGAGTAATCAATCAGTTAGGGTTGCATTTTGTTAGCCGGGGGCTTATTTCCTTAGAACTGGGTAAGTTTTACAGAGGCGTCTTTTCTCTTCGCC
>JAIRJR010000197.1 GCA_031260575.1 Tannerella sp. | reverse complement strand
ATTGTAATATATTGATTTTCAGTCGATAACAATAATTTAAATAATTCATTTTAAATATAGACTTTATAAACCAATAAAGAGAACGTTTGCGTAAATTTATTTGATGTAAATACAGACATATTTAAAACGAAATTATCGCTATTTTATTGTATCACAATATTTGTATCCTGTTTTTTTATTTAATTTGAAATTCATTATTTTTGCCGCAGTTTTAATAAAATTATAAAATATGGAAACAAAATTTCAACAATTTTTGGAAAAAAGCAATCTTTCCAAGAGTACAGTATTATCCTATGTATGGACAATCAATCATTTCACTAAACAGTATGAAACAGTTAAGCGGGAAAACCTGTTAATTTATAAAGGTTTTTTAATTGAAAAGTTCAAACCGAAAACGGTTAATTTGCGTTTGCAGGCATTGAACAAATATCTTGAATTTACAGGGAAAGGACATTTGAAACTTAAATTTGTGAAGGTTCAGCAGAAGAATTTTCTCGAAAATGTTGTCAGCAATGCAGATTACAAATTCTTGAAATCAAAACTGAAAAGTGGTGGATATACTGAATGGTACTTTGTTGTATGGTTTCTTGCAGCTACCGGCGCCCGGATAAGCGAGCTATTGCAAATCAAAGCGGAACATATCGAAACAGGGTATTTGGATATATAAGCTGGACAGGTCTGGACAAAATAGTTCTTTGAATCCGCTCTAAATCGTACCCCTTAGAATAAAATAAAAGCAGAAGTAGCTATCATTAAAAGGTTATATGAATGTTTTTTCTTACCTTTACACATAGCCAACAATTCCGATAAGTCGTGTGTTTTTGGAAACTCTGCTTGGTTAAGGAAAAGATACCCTTTTAAATCCTTTTCCACCGATTGCTGACATTGATTGCAAATTGTTTCAACCGGCATTGGGTGCATATTGTTTGTCAAATATTTTGCAACATCCAAATTCTGTTTTGCAAGGACAAACCATTGCTTTAATTCTTCTTTTTTACCCCTAAATCCCCTAAAGGGGACTTTGCAGCACATAAACCATCAAAATTTGTGCATAACCGGATAATTTTGACTCGCTAAAGCCCCCTTCAGGGGGTTGGGGGTAAAAAAGCGAATGATCATAAAAAAATTAGATGCGTTTGCCCTGACCTCTGATTTGCCATATTTCATTATTATCAAAAACTTTATTACTTTTGCAAATTGAAAGTAGAATACATGAGGAAAAAAGTAGCCATATATTTCTTGTTGCTTGCCAATATTATATTGTTGGTACATACTGTTTTACCTCATCATCACCATACCAATGGAACAGTCTGTTTCTTTACGGATTCCTGTAATAAAGATATTACGGACAGCAAAGCAAGTCATCATAAAACGTATGATGAATGTTCCCTTGCAAATATATTTATAAGGCAGCAAACGGGAGAAAACCTTGTGAAACATGAACTTCTTTCACAAACGCTGTTGTTTCTTATTCCCTATAATTCCATTGATTTAAAGCTAATTATCGCTTTTCATTCCGAACATATACCGTTCCTGAAGTCCAAATATATTTCTGCAGAACTTCGAACGTGTGGATTACGCGCCCCTCCTTTCGTTTTATCATAATAATATAGGTACAAGGTTAAAGGTAAAAAATGACCATTCCTTTTACCTTGCACCTTTTACCTTTCACCCAAAAGTCCCCTTTGGGGGATTTAGTGGTAACATTTTATATTTCAACATTATGATAGAGCGAATAATACAATTTTCAATCAAGAATAAATTCATTGTCGGGCTTTTTGTGCTGGCGCTGTTCGGCTGGGGAAGCTATTCCCTTGTCAGGCTTCCGGTTGACGCTATTCCCGATATTACGAACAATCAGGTGCAGATAATTTCTGTCGCGCCATCGCTGGCAGCGCAAGAGGTAGAAAGTTTTATCTCTGCCCCCATAGAAGTTGCTGTTGCCAATATTCCTGATATTACGGAATTACGGTCAATTTCGAGGCTTGGTTTGTCGTTAGTTACGGTTGTTTTCAAAGATAATGTCGATGTTTACTGGGCGCGCCAGCAGTTGACCGAGCGTTTGAAAGAGGCAGAACACAGTATTCCGTCCGGAGTAGCAAAGACCGAACTGGCGCCGATATCAACAGGTTTGGGAGAAATATACCAATATCGTTTCGTGGTTGGTAAAGGCTATGAAAATAAATATAGCCTGCAAGAATTGAGAACGTTACAGGATTGGATAGTAAGACGGGAGATGCTTGGTACTCCCGGCGTCGCCGACATAAACAGTTACGGCGGTTTTGTGAAACAATATGAGGTGGCTGTCGATCCGGACAGGCTCAAGAGTATGAATCTTTCTATCAGCGATATTTTCGATGCACTGCAACAAAACAACGAAAATACAGGGAGCGCTTATATTGATAAAAATCCTGAGGCGTATTTTATTCGCGGTATCGGGCTTGTAAAATCACTTGACGATGTTGGAAAAATAGTTGTAAAAAATACTTCTTCAAATATACCTGTACTTATACGAGATGTGGCAAATGTACAGTTTGGCAACGCCACACGCTACGGAACGCTGGTGGTTGATACGGCGGAAGCTGTAGGCGGTGTTGTGATGATGCTCAAAGGGGCAAACGCCCATGAAGTAATAAAAAATGTCGAAAAACGTATGGAAACGATACAGAAAACGCTTCCTGCCGGTGTGACCATCGAGCCATACCTCAACCGTTCCGACCTTGTAGATAGAGCTATCAATACCGTATCAAAAAATCTTATCGAAGGTACGCTTATCGTCATATTCATTCTTGTTCTTTTTCTTGGTAATTTAAGAAGCGGATTGATTGTCGCATCGGTAATACCGTTGTCAATGTTTTTCGCCATATCAATGATGCAACTATTCAAGGTATCAGGTAACTTGATGAGTCTCGGAGCAATAGACTTCGGACTTATTGTTGACGGAGCAGTGATAATCGTAGAAAGCGCAGTACACAGAATATCCAATTTACACCATAGTAATCCTGAAATAAAACGTCTTTCTCAACAGCAGATGGACGAAAATGTGATGGCGTCGGCAAAACAGATGATGAACACTGCTACTTTCGGACAAATCATAATCCTGATTGTATATATTCCCATTATGGCGCTTGCAGGCATAGAAGGTAAGATGTTTCGACCAATGGCACAGGTGGTTAGTTTTGCTCTGATTGGTGCGGCAGTCCTTTCTCTGACTTACGTCCCGATGATTTCAACATTATTTCTGAGCCGTAAAACAGAGCATAAACCCAACTTTTCAGATAAACTCATGTCTTTTTTGGATAAGATATTTAAGCCGGCAATGCTATTTACGTTTAGACATAAAATAATTGTTACCGCTTCGGCGATAGCAATATTTATCGCAAGTTTATTTATATTCTCGAATCTTGGCGGCGAATTTATTCCACAGCTTGAAGAAGGAGACCTCGCTTCGGATGTCGTTACTTTGCAGGGTGGGTCATTAATGCATACTGTCGAACAAGTCAAAAAAGCCAACACAATATTACTGTCGCAATTTCCTGAAATAAAACATGCTGTTTGCAAGATAGGCACGGGAGAGATACCCACAGACCCTACGCCAATGGAAACGGGCGACTATATCTTCACACTCAAACCTAAAAAAGAATGGACGTTGGCGAAAACACGAGAAGAGCTTGTTTCGAAAATGGAAGAAGCGCTCATTCCGCTGGCGGGAGTCAAGTTTGAATTTCAACAGCCTATCCAGATGCGTTTCAACGAATTGCTTTCAGGTTCAAAACAGGATGTCGCGGTTAAAATATTCGGTGATGACCTTGAAATCCTTGCTGATGAAGCAACTAAGGTGGAGAGAATCATTCATCGCATCGAAGGCGTGGAAGACGTTGCCGTAGAAAGAGTGACAGGACTGGCGCAGGTGCAGGTCGAGTATGATCGCGACAGGTTGGCGCAGTACGGACTTTCTGTTGGCGAATTGAACAGAGTTTTGCGAGCTGCATTTACCGGAAGCGAAGCCGGAACAATTTACGAAGGCGAAAAGCGCTTCGACCTCGTAGTACGTCTCGACAAAGATTATCGCCAAAATCTTGATGATGTCAAAAATCTTCCGGTAGCGCTTCCGGGCGGAGGGCAGATAACTTTCGACCAGCTTGCCAATGTGGAGATAAAATCGGGACCTGCACAGGTATCGCGTGAAGATACCAAACGCAGAATATCGGTTGCCTTTAATGTTCGCAACAGAGATATGGAAAGCGTTATTAAAGATGTTAGTAAGCAGATTGACAGGCAAATAAAACTACCGCAGGGATATTACATAAGCTATGGCGGACAATTCCAAAACCTCGAAGCTGCTAAGTCGCGAATGGCTGTAGCTGTCCCCGTAGCGTTACTGTTGATATTTGTATTACTCTATTTCACATTTCATTCGCTGAAACTGAC
>JAIRJR010000290.1 GCA_031260575.1 Tannerella sp. | reverse complement strand
CCTGTATTTTGAGTAACACCTCGTCGGTTCTTTCCAATGTGGCGCCGGGTGGCGTTTCAATATTCACATAAACCATTCCCTGGTCTTCTTCGGGAATAAAACCGGAAGGAAGCAACAAGGCGGTTCCCCATGTCAGCAAACAAAATATGAATAATGTCGCCCATGTAGCGATCCTTTTGTCTAAATATTTGGTCAACCCGCGCAGGTAATTCGACGAAAACCGCTCATAATTAACGTTGAACCAAGAGAAAAAGCGATTGAACGGATTCGATTTCGCGGTTTGAGTCGCATGGCTTTTTAACAGGATAGCGCAAAGCGCCGGCGAAAGCGTCAAGGCATTAACGCCTGAAATAACAATGGCAACAGCCAGAGTCAAAGAAAACTGCCTGTAAAAGATACCTACCGTACCTTCCAAAAAACCGACCGGAATAAACACGGCCGACATCACCAATGTTATTGCAACAATGGCTCCCCCGATTTCCTTCATTGCGGCAAAGGTAGCGTCGTAGGGCGATAAACCCCGGCGCATCTTTACGTGAACCGCCTCGACCACCACAATGGCATTGTCCACAACGATACCAATCGCCAGAACGAGCGCAAAAAGAGTCAGCATATTAATGGAGAAACCCAGTATCTGCATGAAAAAGAACGTTCCAATCAGCGAAACCGGCACAGCGAGCGCCGGAATCAGCGTCGAACGCCAGTCCTGAAGAAACAGGAAGACAACCAATGTGACTAACAGGAACGCCTCTAACAAAGTTTTGATAACCACTGAAATGGATGCATCCAAAAAGCGCGACACATCGTAAGTGAAATTGTAGTCCATGCCCGGTGCAAATCGTTCTTCCCTGGCGTTTTCCATAAAAGCCTTGATGTCATTAATGACCTGACGGGCATTGGATCCCGGACGCTGTTTTATCATAATAGAAGCGGAAGGGCGGCCGTCGGTAAAAGATGTCATATTGTATTCCTGCGCATCCAATTCAATGTCGGCAATATCGTGTAAGGTAAGCATCGAACCGTCAGGTAATGCTTTTATCACAATTTCGCCATATTCTTCGGGCGTAGTAAACCTGCCGGAATATTGCAACACATATTGCATTTGCTGTTCCATTTTGCTCGAACTGATTCCGGTTTTTCCCGGCGCCGCTTCAACGCTTTGATGCCTGAGCGCTTCGGTTATATCCTGCGGCGAGAGGTTAAAAGCAGCCATCCGGTCGGGGTTCAACCATACGCGCATGGCAAATTCTCGACTTCCCATGATTTCGGCATAAGCGACGCCTTCGATGCGTTTCAAGTCGCGAAGCAGGTTGAGGTCGGCAAAGTTGTAGATAAAACGTTCGTGGTGCGTGGTGTCTTCGCTGGTGATATTCAGGTACATCAACATGCTGTTGATTTCTTTTTCGACAATCACACCGGCAGCGGTTACCTCCTCAGGCAGTTCGTCGTATACCGTGGCGACACGGTTTTGTACGGCTACCGCCGCCACATCGGGGTCGGTGCCCACTTTAAAATAAACGGAACCGAACATAAATCCGTCGTTGTTGCAAACGGTTGTCATGTACGTCATTCCGGGAACGCCGTTGATGGCGCGTTCAATCTGCACGGCAACCGTTTTCGCCAACACATCGGAATTGGCGCCAACGTAAGTAGCCGTTATGTGTACCGACGGCGGCATGATGTCGGGGAATTGCGTTACAGGCAACGAGCCAATGGACAGCAATCCCAAAAAGACAATCAAAAGTGAAATGACCGTCGATAATATAGGGCGTTTGATAAATATATTGAACATGGTTGGTTGATGATTGATATTATTTGATTGACACACTAACTGTGTCACACTGAATACTCATCCCATCTTTCACCAATTGCATGCCTTCGTACACAATAGCGCTGCCCACATCCAAATCCTTCGTTACATAAAAGGTATTTAACCGGCTTAAAGGCTTGAAATTTCTTGCCTGAACCTTGCCTTCCTTATTGACTGTATAGACATAAATGAAATCTAATATTTCAAACGTAGATTTTTGCGGAACCAGCAAAACCTGTGTCATTGTGTTTGTGAGTTGTACTTTCCCCGAAATTCCGTGTTTCAACATTCCTTCGGGATTGGCAAAACGCGCCCTGAATGCGATGGAACCTGTTCCACGGTCAAAATCACTACCGGCAGTCTCAATTTTTCCTTTGTATGCATACAACGAACCGTCAGGAAGAATTAACTGCACGCTGTCCGAAAGTATAGCGCTGTCATCTGCTTTGATGAATTGCAGATAATCCTGTTCGCTTAATTTGAAATAGGCATACATTTCCGACACATCCGAAATATTGGTCAACAGGTCATCGGGTGTAACAAGACTTCCCACTTTAAACATAATCCGGCTAATCGTACCGGAAAAAGGCGCCGAAATATCGGTATATGAAAGCATTGCGTTGGAACGTTGCATCCGCGACTCTGCCTGTTTGACCTCAAATTCAACTGCTTCTTTCTCCGCCAAAGCCTTGTCGAGACGTATTTGTGCAACGATATTCTTTTCCACCAGACGCGAAATACGGTCAACTTCATACTGCGCCGTTTTCAGTTTTGCCAAAGCCTGTTTATGCCCGGCTTCGGTTTCTTTCAAATCTTCGTTGTGCTCTGCGGATTTCAACCGGAAGATGGTCGCGCCCTTTTTTACCATTCGCCCTTCATCAACGTATATAGCTTCTATATGACCTTCGATTTTGGGTCTTACCTCAACAAAATGAACCGCATGAATGTCAGCCACATAGTCTTGCGGAACCTCCATATCCCTTTGTTCCAGTATCATCACCGGAATCACTTCTTTCATGCTGTCGGATGTTCCCGGATTATTACAACTGAAAGTCAACAAAATAAGTACAATGATGAAAAGAATTTTGTTCGAAAAATTTTTACACATAATAATAACTGATTTTTTTGTTTGAAAAATGAATGATTCGATTGTCCGTATTATAATTTTAATA
>JAIRJR010000123.1 GCA_031260575.1 Tannerella sp. | reverse complement strand
GATCAGTTTGTGAAGCGATTTCAGTTCGGCGGCGGTTGGTTCTCCATCGGTTACCTGTAACGTATCCGTATTGCCATAGAATAGTGCCCAAAGCCTTTTCAGGAAACGGTGAACGCCGTCAATCCCGTTTGTATCCCAAGGTTTGGACTGTTCCAGCGGGCCGAGGAACATTTCATACAGCCGCAGGGTATCTGCCCCGTATTTTTCCACCACCATGTCCGGATTGACAACATTATACATCGACTTCGACATCTTCTCGACCGCCCATCCACAGATATATTTGCCGTCTTCGAGGATAAAATCGGCTGTCAGGTATTCCGGGTTCCAGTTGCGGAAGGCTTCCAAATCGAGCACATCGTTGTTTACGATATTCACATCCACATGCAGGGGCGTCACATCATATTTGTCTTTCAGGTTGAACGACACAAAGGTATTCGTGTTTTGAATACGATAGACAAAGTTCGAGCGCCCTTGAATCATCCCCTGGTTGATGAGTTTTTGGAACGGTTCATTTTCGCACGAAACGTTGATGTCATACAAGAATTTGTTCCAAAAGCGGCTATAAATCAAATGTCCGGTTGCGTGTTCGGTTCCTCCGATATATAAATCCACATTTCGCCAATAATCTCCGGCTTTTTTCGTAACGAGTTCGTCGGGATTGTTCGGATCCATATAATGCAGATAATAGGCTGATGAGCCTGCAAAACCCGGCATCGTACACAATTCTAACGGGAAGATGGTTTGATGGTCGATTTTCGATGTTTCAACCACTTGTCTATTTTCAGTATCCCAAGCCCATTGGGTAGCATGACCTAAAGGAGGCTCGCCTGTTTCGGTCGGTAAGAACTTATCTACATCAGGCAATTCCAGCGGAAGTTTGTCGATTGGAAGCGGCCGGGGCATTCCGTCTTTGTCGTAATAGATGGGGAACGGTTCGCCCCAGTAACGTTGGCGGCTGAAAATCGCATCACGCAACCGGTAATTAATTTTTACCTTTCCCAATTCATTTTCCTCAATATACTTATTTGTCTTTTTGATTGCCTCTTTTACTTCAAGCCCGTTCAATACCAATCCACCGGAGATTTCCTGTCCGGCACCTGGCGAATTCATCATCCGGCCTTCTTTTGCATCGAAGCTTTCTTCCGAGATGTCACATCCTTCTATCAACGGGATAATCGGCAGGTTGAAGTGTTTGGCAAACGCGTAATCGCGGCTGTCGTGCCCCGGTACGCCCATGATTGCGCCTGTTCCGTATCCGGCTAATACGTAATCGGCAATCCACACGGGTATCGCTTCGCCGCTTATGGGATTGATGGCGTATGAGCCTGAGAAAACACCTGTTATTTGCCGGTCGGCGATGCGTTCGCGTTCGGTACGATGTTTCACTGTCTCTATATATGCATCCACTTCGACTTGGCATTCGGGTTGCACTAACATTTCGATATATTCGCTTTCGGGCGCCAATACCATAAAAGTGGCGCCGTAGATGGTGTCGGGGCGGGTGGTGAAGACAACCAAGCCCCCCTCAATCCCCCCCAAGGGGGGAAGTTTTTCCCTTTTCGGGGAGTGAGTGAGTGTTTCTTTTATTATTGATAGTACTTTATCGATTTCGTTTAAGACTTCTTCGTTGGTAAAACGAATGACACGGTAACCCAGTTCATTCAAGATTTGCGAACGTAATTGGTCTGCCTCTATAACCTCCGGGGCATTATGATAACCTCCGTCAATCTCAATAATCAGTTCATTTGATAAACATACAAAATCAACCACGAACTGATCAATAATATGTTCTCTTCTGAATTTATATCCTTCTAATTGCTTTCCTCTCAAATTCTGCCAAAGAAATTTTTCTGCTTCCGTAATATTACGTTTCAGCCTTTCATTTTTCAATTCTTTTATCAGTCCATATTCCGATTTAAGAGCCGTATGATACCGCAGCCCCTCCCCCTCCCCTTGGGGGAGGGCCGGGGTGGGGCTTATTTTGAATCTCATCTCCGCCCCTTCACTCCGCCCAATCCAATTCCGCTGCGTCTCTTTCAGCGACTCCGTCCAGTCAATTGTTTCCAAGCCATCAAGCAACCGTTGCGCATAAGCAGAAACCCGCAGGCACCACTGGCGCATCATTTTCTGTTCGACGGGATGCCCGCCACGCTCTGAAACCCCATTCACTACCTCATCATTAGCCAATACAGTACCCAGCGCCGGACACCAATTTACCATCGTATCCCCCAGATAAGCAATCCGGTAATTCATCAGAATTTCTTGCTTTTCTTTCTCAGGCATTGCCATCCATTCCTCAGCCGAAAAATGCAATTCCTCCGTACAAGCCACATTCAACCCCTTACTCCCCTGCCTTTCAAAATGCGCTACCAACTCCGAAATAGCTCTTGCCCCCCCTCTCTTTTGGAGAGGGGGCCGGGGGGTGAGGCTATAATACGACTCAAACATCCGAATAAAAGCCCACTGCGTCCACTTGTAATACCTTGAATCGCATGTACGGATTTCACGGCTCCAATCATACGAAAAACCGATTTTATCCATTTGTTCCCTGTAGCGGTCAATATTTTGTTCAGTCGTAATCGCCGGATGTTGACCGGTTTGAATAGCATATTGTTCGGCAGGCAACCCATACGCATCATAGCCCATCGGATGAAGTACGTTGAAACCGCTAAGCCGTTTATATCGGGAATAGATATCGGAAGCGATATATCCTAACGGATGGCCGACGTGTAGCCCGGCGCCCGACGGATAAGGAAACATATCCATCACATAATATTTTGGTTTGCTGTTATCTTCCTCAACCCGGTAAACATCATTGTTTTTCCAGTATTCCTGCCACTTTTTCTCGATTTCCCTGAATGCGTATTCCATAACTTTTATACACCGAACTCTTTAAATTAATAAAATCGCTGCAAAGGTACGAAACAATTAAGAATTACGAATTATTTATTACCTTTGTGGCAATGTACAATAACACACACAAAGAATGCTGAAATCGGGAGAAATAAAAGAATTGTTTGTGCAATTTGAAAATGCCGCTACCGAAATCGAAGGCGTGGAATGTTGGAGTGCGAGGGAACTACAAAAATTATTAGGCTACGCATTATGGCAGAACTTTGAAAAAGTGCTTACAAAAGCCAAAAATGCTTGCGAAAATGTTGGCGAAAAAATAAGTAACCATTTTATTGACGTCAATAAGATGGTCAAGATAGGTTCAGGCGCTGAAAAAGAGATAGATGACATTCTTCTCACACGTTATGCCTGTTACTTGGTTGCGCAAAACGGCGACAGTCGAAAAGAACAAATCGCTTTTGCTCAAAATTATTTTGCTGTTCAAACTCGCCGGGCAGAGATTATCGAACAGCGTATTTTGGAAACCGAGCGGGTAGAGGCGCGGGCAAAACTGAGAGAAACCGAAAAACAACTTTC
>JAIRJR010000106.1 GCA_031260575.1 Tannerella sp. | reverse complement strand
TAATACCGTTATAAACAATTTCGGAAATACGGGGACGCGGCCTCAGTTGTATTTCCAACCAAACCTTATCATCCACCATCCGGGATGCTGCAATTTTAACATCCGCAAATAAACCCTGCCTCAAGAAACGGTTGACTGCATCTGTGATTTCATCCCCGGGAATCGCCACCACATCGCCAACTTTTAAACCCGAATAGCCGATCAACACAAAATCCTGATAAAAGCCATCCTCTATTCCTGTCACACGGATATCCTGTATGGTATATCTCTTCACAACATTAGAATAGATAATTTCGGGAATTTCGCTTTCGGGTATCGTATCCATAACCGGAGCGATAACAGGCATCACCGAATCG
Organism: Tannerella sp.; assembly: GCA_031260575.1. Classification (GTDB taxonomy): domain Bacteria; phylum Bacteroidota; class Bacteroidia; order Bacteroidales; family Tannerellaceae; genus Tannerella. Next base: position 2,418 of record JAIRJR010000106.1, on the reverse strand, counting down.
GCAGCTAACTGTATATTCAGTCGAGGCGATTCTACGTCTATCGTTTGAGACATTCCCCACAAATAAAAACTCAAAAAAGTTACAATAAATCGTATTTTTTTGTTCATATATCAAGATTTAGTTATTTGATCGCCCGTCTTCCCAAAACGCCTTTCCCGTTGTTGATAAGACACGATTGCTTCATAAAAATCATTCTCTTTGAAATCAGGCCATAAAATGTCCGTAAAATATAATTCCGTATATGACAACTGCCATAACAGGAAATTGCTGATACGTTTTTCGCCTCCCGTCCGGATGAGCAAGTCCGGATCAGGAAGATGGTTAGTTGCAAGATAAGATGACAGCCTGTTTTCATCAATTTCGTCGACTCCGAACAATTGGCGTTGAACATCGGCGACTATCCGTTTTACGCTATCGACAATCTCCCAACGGGAAGAATAACTCAATGCCAATACGAGTGTCGTTCCGGTATTGCCCGATGTTTGTGTGATACATTCCAACAACGACTGCCGGACATCCTCCGGCAAACGGGAGGTATCGCCTATCGTTACCAAACGAACATTGTTTTGCATCAGGTCAGGCGTTTCGCGGTTGATTGCCAGAACAACCAGCGACATCAACGCATTCACTTCCTCGTCCGATCGATTCCAGTTTTCAGTCGAAAATGTATATACCGTCAGATAAGGAAGCCCGACAGCCACCGCTGCTTCCATTATTTTACGAACCGAAACAACACCTTCGCTGTGCCCTTCGCTTGAGTCTACCCCATGCTTTTTAGCCCAACGCCGGTTTCCATCCATGATGATGGCTACATGTTGCGGTAACCTGCTTTTATCTACTTTATCTATCAATGACATCTTGTCATCCTCTACTATTTTCTTTTCATATCTTTCCTGTTGCAATTACAGTTCCGCAAACCGAAGTCGTAAGTAAATGTAATCATCAACATCGAATACCAATCTTTATTCTTCAACAAACCGCTTTCCATGCCGTAAGGGTTATCCAACAATTCGTTGTCTCCGCTCACATCAAGCCGGTCGCTGAACAATTTACGGATAGACCATTCTGCCCCAACATTGATACGTTTCTTCAATTTGTATTTAACCCCCGTACTAAGCGAGAGGTAAGGGCTAAATAAAAAGTCTCCGTCTCCCGGCGATGCCGCAAAACCGGCTCCACCGGCAATATAGGGCGATATCCGCTTCGTATTCAGGTATTTATACGAATCACTGTACGGAAAAAAATTAAATTCCACCTGCCCGCCCATATCGATCACATTCCTTTCGAACGACGCTTGTGCGTTGTTAGGAAAAACGTTCTCAAGTCCTTCGGTCGAGCCGGAAACACGCGCCCATGCAAGATTGGCCTTCATTGCAATCCGAAAATTATGATTATAGCGAAAACTGATTTCCGCTGCCGGATTCATATTTTTGAAGACAGTCGTTTTATTCGCGTCGCCCATATAAAAAGCGCCGCCAATCATACCTCCTATCTCAAAAAGGTATTCCGTATTTTCCTCCTGTGCACCGATCCGAAACGTTGAGAGGCAAAGCAATAAAATCAAACATGTCGGCCTTATCTGCTTTTTCCGAAGCCCATGTAGTTGATTCGCCCCCGCCATATTTCATTCAACACGTTATGTGAATCTATCCTTGCCTTTCCGCCGAAAAGCAATATATAATTATCTTTATCTACAATAACCGACGTATATCCTCGCGCTAATTCATCAGGCATTAAATAAAAACTTTCCGATTCGTATTCATCCACTTCTTCATTATATCTAACAACGCGTTCTGTAAACCAGTTAACACCCTGGTCGACTGAAAAATAGATATCATTCAATCCTAATCCGTAATAGGCGATACCGCCTATCACAAAGAAACGATAACCATAATAGAAAACAGCAGCTCCTTCCCGCCACATAAATGTTTGTTGCGGATTGGACAGCGAAGCCCAGGCTAACCCATCCATGGTCGCCCAAGCTTTGTCTATGATGTTATTTTTTATATCACGTCCGGTTGCGACCACCAAGCGCGGATAATACATCGTTTCATAATGGAATTGACCGAATCCGGATATTGGAAAAGTCTCCGGCACTTTTTGTCCTTGTGTGTATCCCAACTGCTTGTCAATCGAAATAAACCGCAGCTCGTCGTCTACTTCGGCTATGCAACACAAGACATCCTTTCTGCCGGAAACCGTACTGGCCGGAAGATACCCCAAGATCGCTTTGATTGGCTTGTCGATAGCTGCTTGCGTCCAATTCTGTCCGTCAGAAGAAACATACAAATCGCCTGCTTCTGTCGTTACATAGATTTCATTTAGAAATTCTGTCATTTGAGGCAATAACGCCCTATCCGGAAAACCCGATAAATCAAGCTGTTCCCAATCCGTCAAATCCTCCATATCCGATTTATA
>JAIRJR010000036.1 GCA_031260575.1 Tannerella sp. | reverse complement strand
CCCGTTTTTGTTTACGAACGACCGGACCCAAAGGGGACAACGTCCCAAACGGATATTCAACGGATACAGATATGAAGGCGGTTTTGCCGACCACTTACCAATTGTTGCCGACTTTACCGTTAAGCGTTTTGAATAATTGATTAATGGATAAATGGATATTTAATTTACAGTCTTATGGTTTTACGTCTTCCTGAATTTCCCCGATTTCCTCATTCTCCATTTTCAATTTTCAACTTTCGATTCCTCATTGCTCTTCTGTTTTGCGCGCCTCTATTAGCCCAACCTCTGCGCCCTCCATTAGACATTCCCTTGGTACTGAGTGGTAATTTCGGCGAATTGAGAAACAATCATTTTCATGCGGGGCTTGACTTTAAGACACAAGGCGTTGAGGGGAAAGCAATTCACACCGTTCTGGATGGGTATATTTGCCGGATTGTGGTTAGCCCGTGGGGATACGGAAATGCCATTTATGTTTCCCATGGCGACAGCTCTCTGACATTATATGGTCATTTGCAGCGCTTTGATAGTAAAATAGCCTTTTATGTACAATCAAAACAATATGAAAAGGAGAGTTTTGCTGTTGATTTATCGTTAACTCCCGAAGCGTTTCCGGTAAAAAGTGGTGATATCATCGGATATAGCGGCAATTCAGGTAGTTCGGGAGGCCCCCACCTGCATTTTGAAATACGGGATAATCAGTCCGGAGAAGTGTTCGACCCGCTACCCAATTATTTGGACAAAATAACGGATAACCGTCCTCCAAGAGTCAAAGCATTAATGGTTTATCCAATAGAAAATGAAGGTGTTGTAAACGACTCGCAACGAAAAAGGAGGTTTCAGCCGGTTACATCAAAAGACGGCAAACAAACCATTACAGAAAAGATTGAAGCCTGGGGAAAAATCGCTTTCAGCATCAACATAGATGATTATATGGATGGTACGGTTAATGTGTACGGAGTGAAAGAATTGATTATGTTTGTGGATAGCCAAAAAGTATTTCACCGCACATTGGATCGTTTTTCGTTTGATGAAACGCGATATTTGAATGCTTGTGTGGATTTTGAAGAATGGAAAGAAAAGAGGTCGTTTTTTACCAAAACATTTGTTGAACCGGGCAACCGCATACGTTTTATCACCAGTAAAAACAGGGGATATGTAACCATCAATGAAACCCGGACGTATCATGTAACCTTTCAATTAATCGATACTTATGGCAACGAAAGTTGGCTGTCGGTCGTTGTGACAGGAAAAGAACAACCTGTTTTACCTTCAGACACGATGAATACCACCTTATTCTATTGGAATGGGGAAAACCAATTTGGTGCAAAAGGAATCCGTTTATTTGTTCCGCGTGGAAGTTTGTACAATTATCTTTATTTTCGCCACAGATCAATCGTCGATTCGCCTTATTTATCAGACATTCAAATGCTTCACGACAAACCGGTAGCTCTGCATAAACCGGCACAGCTGTCATTGCGGATTTCTGTAGATACGTTGTCGGAAAAACGCCAATATGGTGTTGTAATGATTGTCAATAAGCGAAATCATTGGATAGGAGGAAAGTATCGCGATGGATGGATGGATGCGGATATAAATGAATTGGGTACATATGCCGTTATGGCAGACACAGTACCACCCAACATTACTCCGCTCGATCAACAACAGTGGATGAAGAAAGGTGTGATTTCATTTCGCCTGACAGACACATTGAGTGGCATTTCTTCTTATCGTGGAGAGATTGATGGAAATTATGCCCTTTTTGAAATGGATGGTAAAAATGCGTTGGTAACCTATACATTAGACAAGGAACGGTTATCTCGCGGCAAACATTCCCTTTCTTTGGCAGTTAAAGATGCTTGCGGCAATCAAACAATCCACGAAACTACTTTTGTTTATTAATGATATAGATATGCAACTGTCGTAAGATTTTTGTAAATTTGCCGAAAATACTGGTTTATATGAACTGGACACAACTACTTTCCGGGAAACGTTTGGGTATAGAAGCCTATCATGAGCGTAAACATGAAAGGACTAATTTTCAACGGGATTACGATCGGTTGATATTTTCTTCCCCTTTCCGGCGATTACAGAACAAAACTCAGGTTTTCCCGTTGCCGGGCAGTATTTTTGTTCATAACCGGCTTACACACAGCCTTGAAGTTTCTTGTGTGGGACGATCATTGGGTAATAATGCCGCAACGCTACTGCTGCAAAAGTATCCGGCGTTGGAATCTAATTTTTCTGAAATTGGTTCAATCGTTTCGGCTGCATGCCTGGCGCATGATATGGGTAATCCTCCTTTCGGTCATTCGGGCGAACGGGCGATCTCCGCTTATTTTACGGAAGGAAACGGAAAACAGCTCGAACAAAAAGTGCGCGAAGAAGGCGGGCGTTGGGAAGATTTTGCGAGGTTCGAAGGAAATGCCAATGCGATACGTCTACTCACACATCAATTCATCGGTCGTCGAAAAGGAGGTTTTGCACTGACATACAGTACACTTGCCTCAATAGTCAAATATCCGTATGCCTCTATTTTGTCGGAAAAAGGGAAATTCGGCTTCTTTCAGTCCGAGGAAGAAACCTACCTGATCATCGCAGATGAACTGGGAATCATTAAACCCAATCCCGATGCCGCTATCCATGCCCGTTATCCGTTGGTTTATTTAGTCGAAGCCGCCGATGATATCTGCTACCAGATCATGGATATTGAAGATGCACACAAACTGAGGCTGTTGACAAGCGAAGAAACCATTTATTTGCTGCTTCAATATTTTGATGGCAAACGATTGGAAAGCATTAGTGATACATTGACAATCGTAAGCGATACCAACGAACAAATCGCCTATCTACGCTCCTGTATCATTGGATTATTGGTAGATGAATGCACACAAATCTTTATGGAAAATGAAGAAACCATCAGGAATGGGTTGTATGACAAGCCTCTTATCGAAGGGATTAGCGACTTAGTGCGAGATGCTTACCGGACATGCTCAGAGGTTGCCCAACAAAAAATCTACATTTCAAATGAAGTATTAGACATAGAATTAGCCGGTTATCATATTTTTAGCTCTTTGCTTGATTCATTTATCGAAGCAGTTACAAACCCCGCCCGGTCGTACAGCAAATTGCTTCTGAACCGAATGCCCGAACAATATGATATTCACGCTCCTGATACCTATGGGAAAATACAGTGCGTATTGGATTATATTTCCGGAATGACAGATGTATATGCCCTTGATTTATACCGCAAAATTACAGGGATGAGCTTACCTGCGGTGTAGACAATAATTGAATAACAGAATAACAGAATGAAAAAGAATGCTGACTTCCTTTTTTTACAATTCCGGAGAGTTTATATTTTTCCTCTCTTGTTTCTCACATTGGGAAACCTTCAACTTGCTTTTCCACAAGCTACATCCTTAATCCACATCCCGGAAACCGGAAGTAAAACATTGTTAAACAGCGGTTGGTACGCACGTCGGGCAAATGAAATCCGTGTGGATGGAAACCAATTCACCACGCAACCTTTTAACTCCGAAGGTTGGATGAAGGCCAAAGTACCGGGCACCGTACTGACAACGATGCTTGAAAACAACTTGTTCCCGGCTCCCGAATTGAGTCTGAACAACAACCTGATACCCGATATTTATACGGTTGGAAAAGATTTTTATACGTTCTGGTTTGTCCGGCCTTTCGAAGTCAAGGGATTAATCAAAGAAAAGAAT
>JAIRJR010000021.1 GCA_031260575.1 Tannerella sp. | reverse complement strand
CGGGCTCGAATACCCAATGTTCCATCACCTGCGATGCAAATTCACCAAAATCGCGTTGGTTTCCGCTTGTGCCGCTATACCGTGTTTCACGAAACAGATGATTCAAGCCATGTCCAAACTCATGAAAAAACGTGCTTGCTTCGTCGGTAGTCAACAAAGCGGGTTTGTCGCCGGACGGACGCGTAAAGTTGCATGCAATGGTGACGACCGGCACAATCCGTTTGCCGTTTTCATCATACGATTGCGAACGGTACGACCCGCACCACGCTCCGCCGTTTTTCATCCCCGGACGCGGGTGCATATCCAAATAGACTACACCCAATGTTGTGCCGTCTTTATCCTTACACTCCCACGCGGTGGCTTCCTGATGGGGCACGGGCATGTCTTTCAACTCATTGAATGTGATGCCCCACAAACGGTTACATACATGGAATATACCATTTCGCACATTATCCAACGTAAAATACTGACGGATTTCTTCCTGATTGATACTAAACCTTAGCTGTTTCGATAAATTAAAGAAATAACGCCAATCAGCCGGAGTCGAAGGCAACGAAACATTCTTCCGGTTCATCATAACTTCGATGTCTCTTAGCTCATTTCCGGCGATTACCAATGAAGGTGTCCACAATTTGTTCAAAAAGGCCATGACGGTCTCCGGATCTTTCGACATCCGGTCTTCAATTGCCATCTCTGCAAAGTTGGCATATCCCATGATTTTAGCGCGCTCCAAACGTAACGTCACCAATTTCTTGATTATTTCTTTGTTGTCGCGTGCATCGTTGTGATTGGCACGAGTCAGATAGGCGTTTAGAATCTCTGTACGCAGTTCGCGATTGTCGGCGGTCTCGAGGAAAGGCATGATGCTTGGATTATCCAGCCCGAAATGGTATGAGTCGGCATCATTGGCTTTTTGCGCGCGCGATTGCGCTTCGGCCAGCATGGCGTCGGTCAAGCCGGTAAGTTTTGATTTATCGCTTACTTTCAGTTGATAAGCAGCCGTTTCGGCCAAAATGTTTTGGCTGAATGTCAATTGTAATGCCGCCAGTTCGCTGTTGATTTGGCGCAGACGCTCCTGTTTTTCCGCCGGCAGGTCTGCACCTCCGCGAATAAATCGCTTGTATGTGTTTTCCAACAATTTCATTTGTTCTACGTTCAGATTCAGCCGGTCTTTTTGGGCATAAACGGCTTTTACGCGCTTGAACAATTCGGAATTCAAACTGATGTCATCACGATGTTTGCTCATCACCGGCGAAAACTGTCGTGCCAATTGTTGCAATTCGGGATTGTTGCTCACGCTCGTAAGTCCGCTGAATACCGGTGTGACCTTATTAAGTAGCGCACCCGACTTGTCCATGGCGACGATCGTGTTTTCGAAGGTTGGCGCTTGGGAATTTCGAATGATATCCCAGATCTGTGCCATCTCCTCAGCCATACCGGCTTGATATGCCGGCCAAAAATGTTCAATTTTGATTTCATGAAATGGCGGTACGCCGAAAGGTGAATTCCATTCCTTAAAAAAAGGATTGTCCTGCGAAAATCCCGTTAAACTTAAAAAGACTGCAACTGATACAGTAAAGATGAATTTTTTCATTGTTGTGTATATTTATCATTTAAACATTAAATTCCTGAATTCCTTTCCGGTCGAAATCACAATTAATCCACTCATAGTCAAGCGTTGATCCGATTTTTTCGTATAACTTTATTGCATTTTCATTCCAGTCGAGGACTTGCCAGCGTACACGGTTACATTTCGTTTTTCGTGCAATTACAAACAGTTCGTTGAGCAAGGCGGCAGCTATTCCATGCCTCCGATACGGTTCGATCACATACAAATCATCAAGATAGAGCGACTTGCCCACCCAGGTATAGTAGGCGAAAAAGTAAAGACAAATGCCTATGATTTCACCTTCATCGTTTGCGGCTACCAGGCATTGGAAAAAATCTTTTTCGGCTTTCATTTGCTCAACGGTATTGGTCACCTTTTCCGGGGCTTTTTCGAAGAGAGCCAGCGCCTTGATGATGTTAAGTATGGATGGGAAATCCGCTTCTTCTGCCTGACGGATGGTAAAGTTCATGTTGTCTTTGTTTGATTTCATTTGCAAAACTAAAGCAAAAAAAAGAAAAAAAGTATATTTTACTTCAAAAAAAAATATCATACTTGATTTTTTAGTGGAACGTAAAGATGAAGAAGGCGGAATAAAGCATCCCGAAAGGGTAAATTGAACGCCGGAGAATGGTGACTTATTTTCAGCAATGGAATATTTTCTTGAAATATCCTGCTGTATTGCTGACAACTTAGTATTATCTTTGCATTTTTTTTAACTATCATACAAGGCTATGCAATCTTCTCAAATTTCTTATTACAACGCGCTTCCAAGTGAAAGCAGACTGGTGCTGCAAATCGCTGCTTTAAAGTGTACATTTTATGTAAATTACCCTTTACACAACCTGATTTGTAATGTTTTCAAAATCAAAGTGACACTTAAAAAAATTACCGAGATCATCGAAGATGCCGCTATACATGGTCTTTTTACATTTAATAAAGAAAGGCAAATACAATACTCCACATCCATTGAGTTTTTGCTATTTATTATTCCCTCTTTCCAATTTCCGCTATCATTATATGTGAAAGATGAAATAAGTAGCGTTTTTTCCGACTATTCCAACTCTCCGCTCGAAATGTTCCGTAATTGCATTTACACATTGGTACATCAACCCGAAAAATACGAGGCCGCAGAAAAACGTTTTATTCTCTATTCACACGGATCATTATATGAATATTATGAATTATTATTCAATGATGAACACTACGAAAAGTTTCTGAGTAAAATATCAAGCGATATTATCAAAGATGTCTCTTTCCACATGATAAAGTCTGCCATCAATAAACTCAATTCCTTGTCGAGTATAGGTTTGCAAATTCAAAAAATAGAAAAACAGTCAAACTGTCCGGACTTAAAGGAGAGGTGCAATTTAAACTATAATTTCCTTTTTTTTAGGGGAAAAATCGACGAAGCCATCAAACTGCTTGATTTTGAGACAGAAATAAATTCAATCCAACTCCTTATTGAAGGCGATGTGAAAGAATCGGTTTCCTCGTTCGGCAGACTACTCAAAGAACAGGCGAAATACAGCATAAAGACCCCTTTGCCACAAAATACTTATCATGCTTATTTTTATTTGGTCGGATTGCTTGCCTCGGATGCCTCGATTTCTACGCCTGTATTTCTAAAAATAATGCAGCAATCTTTGAAAGATACCGCTCAATATTATTATTATTTGTACGCAGCCATCGCTTATGACGCCCTGAATGAACAGAAAGAGAAATTAGCTGACTTAAAGACAATTATCAAAGGAAAAATCCTTAATCCGAACATCCGGGCCGAATCATTGACAAATATCCTTATCTATTATCTGGTCGGTGAAAAAATAGAAGACACGTTTTCGTCACACATCTATCATATCATCAAAAAAGCGGTTGATGCAGATTATTTGATCTTGGGATATGAAGCGGCTTATGTGGCAAAAATGTGGTATGAGGATAAGCAATTTGAAGATTTGTTTGCTGATGTGTTCCGTAAAATGAGCTATCTACCGGTTACTACACGCGTCCAAAGAGACGAAGAATGGGAGAAATCGCTCAATCTATTGCTGGGATTAAAATCAAAAACGACCAACAAAAACAAGGATAACGGCGAAAATACAACGCGGGTCGTATATTATTTTAACCCGAAGAATTACTATATCCAGCCGGTTGTGCAATCACGAAACGCAAAAGGATGGTCAAAGGGGCGGAACATCGCCATGAAAACATTTGCAAAACTTGAGGTAAAAGGTCTGACCGAACAGGATATTCGCATCTCAAAACACGTCAAATATTATGACAGCTATTATAATAGCTATTACGATTTTGACAGAAAAGTATTTGCCGACATGATCGGTCATCCTTATATTTTCCTGCAAAACGCGGATGATGTTCCGGTTGAGTTTGTCGCTGCGCAGGTGGTTGTGTCGGTGGATAAAGTATCCAAAGGCTATAAACTCGTAACAAACCCGAAAATTGCAAACCAAAATCTGATCATTGAAAAGGAAACCAATACACGCTATAAAATCTTCAATCTAACCCCCAATCAGATTCGTATTATTGATATTATCAACCAGAAAGAACTGTTTGTGCCCGAAAGCGGCAAGTTGAAATTAACCGAATTGCTTGGCTCCCTGAGCGCCGAAGGGATGGCCGTTCACTCCGACCTTGCCGCTTCCGACAAACTCACACACATTGAACTGAAAGAAATGCCGGCCGATTCGCGTATCCGCGTCCAATTGCTTCCTTACGGCGACGGACTGAAAACCGAACTGTTCAGTAAACCTTTCGGCGAAAGACCTCCTTACTGCAAACCGGGAAAAGGCGGCAAGATGCTTATCGCCAATGAAAAAGATGTTCAATTGCAAGTAAAACGCAACTTGAAGCAGGAAATCGAAAACGAACAAGCCCTTTTGAATGACATTCAAAGCCTTGAGAGTTTGAACGTAAACAACGACCTGATGTCATTCGACGACCCGATGGATTCGCTTTCCCTGCTTGATATTTTGGCCAAACAACAGGATATATGCGTCGTGGAATGGCCCGAAGGTGAAAAATACAAACTGCGCGGCAACGCAACAATCAGCAATCTCAATGTCAAGATAACAAGCGGATTAAACTGGTTCGATTTGCAAGGCGAATTGCGTGTGGATGAAAATACGGTACTATCGCTGCAACAATTGCTGCGCCTCACTGCCAAGAGTCACAACAACTTC
>JAIRJR010000421.1 GCA_031260575.1 Tannerella sp. | reverse complement strand
TGTCGATGTAAGGCCCCCACAGGTTTTCCGATCGTCCCACAACGGTGGTATAGGTGCTTTCCAATCCATTGCAGCAACTGCCAATGGAGGCGAACAGATAATAATATTTTCCGCGTTTGTGGATATAGGGGGCTTCGTAGGCTGTTCCCGCTATTTGCCGTTTTTCGCTTCCTTCTTTAAGATTGAGCCCATCACCGGTGAGTTCGATACCCCATATTCCATGCCAGCTTCCCCAAAACAGGTACTTTTTTCCATCGTCTTCCACGTAGTTCTGGTCGATGCAATTCTGTACGCCGATGGTACTCATATTGAAAAGAAAACCTTTGTCGGTAAATGGGCCTTCGGGGCGATCGGCAACAGCTACACCTACGCTGGCGGTCGTCTCGCCACCCCATACCGACATGGAATAATACAGCACATATTTTCCGTTGATATAATTGATGTCGGGTGCCCAAATTCCGGCATTCGGCACCAAAGACGGGCGGGTTTCGTTGGTAAAGGCATTACCCGCAAATGTCCAGTTTACAAGGTCGGTGGAATGATGGATGGATACGGTTTGACCGGTGCCGTACACATAAAAACTGCCATCCTCAACCTGAATAATGGTCGGATCGGGAACGTTTCGCCGGATAACCGGGTTACTGTATTTGGTTTGGGTGGCAGTGTTGTCTTGACCATCGTCAGGATGGTTAAAATATGAAAAACCGGAAATCAAAAAAGACATTAATAATAATAAAGTAGTCATATAAGATATTTATTATTCTATTGACACAATATTTAATAACATACGTATATCCAAATGCTATAAAATCCGAGCAAAATAATTGATTGTCTTTTTCAAGCCTTCTTCTAATTTGACGGAAGGTTGCCAATGGTTCAATTTGTCGATGGCTAATGAAATATCGGGGCAGCGTTGTTTCGGGTCGTCGTCAGGGAGCGGTTGAAAGATAATCTTTGATTTCGAACCGGTCAGTTGAATCACCAAGTTAGCCAACTCCAACATCGAAAACTCACCGGGATTGCCGAGGTTTATGGGGCCGGTAAAATCGTCGCCCGTATCCATCATACGGATTAACCCTTCGACTAAATCATCAATGTATTGGAAGCTACGTGTTTGTGTACCATCACCATAGATGGTTAAGTCGTGTCCCGTAAGCGCTTGCACGATGAAATTAGAGATGACACGTCCATCGTTTGGATTCATACGCGGCCCGTAGGTGTTGAAGATGCGGACAATCTTAATATTCAAATGGTGCTGCCTGTGGTAATCCATGAAAAGGGCTTCGGCGGCTCGTTTCCCTTCATCATAACATGAGCGCAAGCCTATCGGATTCACATTCCCCCAATATGATTCGACTTGTGGATGGGTGGTTGGGTCGCCATAGATTTCGCTGGTTGATGCTTGCAGGATTTTGGCGCCGGTTCGTTTAGATAGCCCCAACATATTCAGTGCGCCGTAGATGGAGGTCTTGAGGGTTTTGATGGGGTTAAATTGATAATGTATGGGCGAAGCCGGACAGGCAAGGTTGTATATTTTGTCTACTTCGGCATAGAAAGGCGCTGTCACATCGTGTCGGATCAGTTCAAAACGGTCGTTTCCTATCAAATGGCGGATATTATCTTTGCTACCTGTAAAGTAATTATCCAGACATATCACATCGCATCCGCTCAGAATCAAGCGGTCGCACAAATGCGAACCGATAAACCCGGCGCCTCCGGTTACCAATACTCTTTCCATTTAATACCCTCTGATTGCCTTGATACCGGGCAGAATTTTGCCTTCGATAGCTTCGAGCAATGCGCCGCCTCCGGTCGAGACATACGAAACGCCTCCGGCTATGCCGAATTTGTTCACACAGGCAACCGAATCGCCTCCGCCAACCAATGAGAAAGCTCCGTTTTTAGTGGCTTCAACAATGGCCGCTCCAACGGCTTGAGAACCTTGAGCGAAGTTTTCAAACTCAAAAACGCCTGTCGGGCCATTCCAAAGGATTGTTTTGGATTGTTTGATGACTTCTGCATAGATTTCCATTGTTTTCGGACCGATGTCCAATCCCATCCATCCATCGGGAATTTCATCTATACCGGTAAAATCGATTTGTGCGTCGTTACTGAATTGGTCGGCTATTTTGGCATCAACAGACAATACAAGGTTTACGCCTTTATCTTTAGCCTCTTGAATCAGTTCCAATGCCAATTCCAATTTATCGTCTTCACAAATAGAGCTGCCAATCTTTCCACCTTGTGCTTTGGTAAATGTGAAAATCATCCCTCCGGTGATAATCAAATTATCAACTTTACCCAACAGGTTTTTGATGATTTCAATCTTATCAGATACCTTCGACCCTCCCATGATAGCCGTAAACGGATGGGCAATGTCATTCACTACTTTTTCTACTGCCAATACTTCTTTTTCCATCAGATAGCCAAACATTTTGCTGTCTTCATCAAAGTAATCGGCGATCAGCGCCGTTGAGGCATGTGCGCGGTGGGCTGTTCCGAAAGCATCGTTAACGTAAACATCGGCCAACGATGCAAGTGTTTTGGTAAATGCTTTTTGGCTTTCCTTTACAGCCTTTTTGGCTGCGCTTTTTTCTTCGTCTGTGGCATCGTCGGCCAAGCCGCGCGGTTTGCCTTCTTCTTC
>JAIRJR010000419.1 GCA_031260575.1 Tannerella sp. | reverse complement strand
TATGCGAATCAGGCGTTCGCCCGTCTGGTTTGCTTTCCAGAACGCACCGACATACATTTTCATATTTGTAGGCAGCGGACTATCTTCATAGAAACCACCATCCTTCCTGAAATTCACTTTCAGCGTGTAGGAGTATCCCGGCATCAATTGCTTTTGGAATATGGCGGGCTGGATATTGTTAAAAGTAGTATCCTTTCCGCTGATATTCAGGGTTACGGAGCCGATCTGCAAAGTAGTAGTCGCCGGGTTGCCTGTATACACGATGAGTTCCTCGGTGTTTTCGACAGTAATCTTATTTACATCTTGATTCGACCATATTACAAAGCGTTGTGCAATATCGCCTTGCGGCGAAGGTTCCGATGTTAAAATCCCGTCTGCCACATTCATCTTGGCTTTTTTGCCCGGAATCGTCACATTACTGATATCGTTGATGGCAGGCGTATTCGGAAAAAGGGCTGTCGTAGCCTCAATCATCTGAATCAGGGAAAACTTATGAGTCATCGTGAGGGTTGCCTTCGTGCCGGTTTCCGGAATCGTAACGTATGAACCGTCTGCCGGAAAAACTCCCCATAGCAGGTCTTCGAAATGATCAGCCGTTACGGTTTCAGAAAATGCAGGCAGCGGGACGGCGTTATTGTACGACCAGGCCACAAACTTGCAAATACTGCCGGCATTAATCATCATTTCAGGGCCAATGAGTTCGCCCGAAGCGCCAATCGTATAATCAGCGTGATCGTGGGCTGTCGCAGCGCCTTGCATATAAACCGCTATGTACAGTTTTGTATTCGGTTCCAGCGGTTTTGCGGAGCGTAATTTGACCGATTTATCCACTTCCAATGTGGCATGCATGTACAAACCTTCCTGGAGGGGAATTACGGCCGTACCCGGATCCATATCACTGTGGCTGCGGGTAAGCACTTCATGTCCGTTGTAGGTCACGTCGCCAAGCAAAAATTGCACGGCAACCTTCTTGCCCTTACCTATACTGCCGGTACCATCTATGAGTTCCTCGGTGCACGAAGACAGCAGGAAAGTAAGGACGCACAGTATCAAAATAGCAGCGCTTATACAACATGTGTACATAATAAATCGCATCGACAACTCTTTTTTTGTTGCTTCCATGATTTGTTTCTTTAATTTACTGATTTTTTACACTAAAAATTCAACCAGATATCGGAATTATTTTCCGGACCGGGAGTATCTTCTTTCCAGTCTTCCAATTGTACAACATTGACAGGCGAACCTGCAATTACCACTTCCAAAGCTACTTTAGTGATCTCCACCGTGGGAGGCACATAAGTCATTTTTTTGTTTGTTTCCATCATCTTTTAATCAATTAATAGTTGCCGCAAAGTTACTGCCATCAGCAAGGTTTGTCAAATAGATAATTTCTATCTCTTTATAGATAAAACCAATATGATAATCTTCGCAGCCACCTAATTCAATTCCATCAAGTTTTCAATCGCGAATTTTTCCGCAAAAGTAGTCTGTTTCCATTTATTATCAAAATGATTTCATAAAAAAGTAATAATCGTTCAATCGCCATGCTTGTCTGAATGTATCGTACGCCTTTATCAATCAAATTATTATCAGAAAACTGCACATTTTACACTTTTTACTACAAAACAGGCTGCTGCGCGATAAAAATTGTCTTGGAAGGGGATTTGCGATTACATACATTTGCAGTCGGTAACGTTTTATTAAAAAAGATGAATATGAAGAAATTATGGATTATTGCCATCGCTATGGGGATCGTAAGCGGTTGCGGAGGGAATCCCTCGAAAAAGAAAAGTAGTACGGACGTACAGAATGAACAAGAAGTGATTGTCTTGAATGACAGCCACAATGCACAGAACTCGTTGGACTACGAAGGCACCTACGTCGGGGTGATGCCTTCGGCCGATGGAATGGAAATGATCGTTACGATTAGGCTGGGCAAGGATACCTACATCAAGCAAACGGTGTATATGGGAAAAGAGGGCGTTTTTGAGGATCAAGGAAGTTACACCTGGGACGCCGAAGGCTTTATCATTACCCTGAATGGCATCACCGATGCGCCCGATAAGTATTTCGTGGGTGAAAACCGTATCTTTCAGTTAGATATGGAAGGCAATCGGATAACCGGAATGTTTGCCGACAAATATGTGTTGCATAAACAATAAAACAATAGTGAAATACCCGCAAGCAACACAGAAAACTGTATAAGTATTCATTTATTTTGCCGTAAGTTGTATAAGTATTCATTTATTTGCTATCTTTGCGGGCAAATTTACATTAATATTTATAGTTTATGTCAAAAGCACAACAATTTATGGATTTGGAAAACCGGTACGGAGCGCATAATTACCATCCCCTGCCGGTCGTATTGTCGCGTGGCCAAGGCCCTTTCGTATGGGACGTGGACGACAAGCGGTATTTCGATTTTTTATCGGCTTATTCGGCTGTAAATCAGGGTCATTGCCACCCGAAAATCGTGGCGGCGCTCAAGGAGCAAGCCGACCGTTTATGCCTGACATCGAGGGCTTTCTACAACGATTGCTTAGGTCCTTATGAGAAATATGTCACCGAATACTTTGGCTACGACAAGGTATTGGCGATGAACTCCGGCGCCGAGGCAGTGGAAACGGGGCTGAAATTAGCGCGCCGATGGGGGTATGTTCGCAAAGGAATAGCTGAAGATGAAGCGATCATCGTGGTTTGCGAGGGGAATTTCCATGGACGTACCATCAGTATCGTATCCATGTCGACCGACCCCGACAGTTACGGCCGGTTCGGCCCCTTTACGCCCGGGTTTATCAAGATACCTTATAACGATGCCAAAGCGCTTGGAGAAGTATTGGAAAAATTCGGTAAACAAGTAGCCGCCTTTTTGGTTGAGCCGATACAGGGCGAGGCCGGCGTTTTTGTCCCCGATGAGGGATACCTCAAACAATGTTTTGAACTTTGCCGTCAGCATAATGTGTTGTTTGTTGCCGATGAAATACAGACCGGCATCGCCCGCACCGGAAAGATGTTATGCAGCGAACATGAAGGAGTTCGTCCCGATATGGTATTGCTGGGTAAAGCCCTATCCGGAGGCGTACTGCCTGTGTCGGCCGTACTGACCGACGACGATGTGATGCTGACCATCAAGCCCGGAGAACATGGTTCCACTTTCGGAGGTTTTCCGCTGGCTTGTACAGTGGCTGTCGCCGCTTTGGAAGTGGTAAAAGAAGAAAAACTATGCGAACGCGCCGAATACCTTGGAGAAATATGCCGGAAAGCATTATGCGACATCCCTTCCACCCGCATCTCATTGGTGCGCGGCAAAGGCCTGCTCAATGCGATCGTCATTGAACCGCAAGATGGGGTAGAGGCCTGGGATATATGTGTGCGTATGGCTGAAAACGGACTGTTAGCCAAACCCACCCATCGCCATATTATCCGCTTGGCTCCGCCTTTGGTCATTTCCGAAGAACAACTGATGGAAGCGCTGGGGATTATTCAAAAAAGCATTTTGTCGTTCGCATAAAAAGAGGGCATGGGAACAGGAAAAGTAGTCCATATCGAATGTAAATGCGGTAAATTACTTTTTCGATATTTCAAAGCCGGCAAAGGAAAGATAATCAAATGCTTTATCAACAGAATGGAAAATGATTTTGTTGGAATCCGAAATCTGCCCAACTTCCACAAACCCCTATGCCCCAATTGCCAAAAAGAATTAGGCATTATCATGATCATAAGCGGAGAAGTCGCCTTGAAATTAAATCAGGGAACCATTCGGGGAATTAGAATATAATTGCCAGTTCGATAACAGCCTGTTTGCACTCAAATTTCAACTCTCTAATATGTAAACTGCTTGTGCATTTCCGTTGGGTTATGTGCACAAGCAGTTAACGTATTTTATGACCGGACTTAGTATATTATCCGCGACATTGAGCCTTCAGGGTATCTTGTACTTGAACGAACCCCGACGGGAATCTCCCGATATGCTTTCTAAGAAGCCGCATATTATTGACGCATGCATCTAACGCTAAATCCCTGTGACTGACCGTCCCGATGATCGGAAACATCAACGAATTGTTGGCTGAAAAACAGCGAGTAAGGGAAAAAGGAATCGTTGTATATTGACGAGCCAATATAAAAACCCATGTTTCCCCTTTGGCCATAAGCGGCTGATTCGGGTATTTTTCTACCTGCTGCGGGAAGGAAGGTGCCCCCCAAACCGCCATTAATCGTGAAAACCCGGCCTGCAATTCCATTGATTGTAGTCCATTCCGAAAGTTGTAGCCCAAATACGATGATATCAGCATTAGTCGGCAACCTCCACTGACCATTATCCGGCACACGACCGGCCGCAAGTGCAGTTCGAATTTCCGCCTCCGTGTATCCGACAAGCCGGCAAGGATCGCCCCTACCAAGCAATAGTTCCGTATTGGTATGTACTACCTCTTTATTGCCATTGTTCCAAATGCCATTCCAGTTGCTCAGATTGGTGTTATTAGTGGGATTATATCTTGCAATAATATCACTCCAATTCCATGCGATGACACTTCCGAATTGGAAGTAAGCTCCATAGTTGGTCGGATCTTTCGTCAACAGCAACTTCTTTCCATCACCCGATTCGAAAATAAAAATACGAGGTTCGGCTTGTCCCGACTCAGCAATCAATGATTCCTGTTTGACGGTAACTCTAACATCTTGGGCATTGTTATTAAGATAGATTTCGGATGTACGGACATCTCCGCTGTTACCTTCCGTTACAAGATAAACCGTTCGGGTGCCCTCGCTATTGATCGTCTTTAACGGTTGACTGCCATTCGCGTTGAGTGAGAGAAACAGCCAGGGTTGGCTCGAAGTAAGCGTCCACGGCTCATTGGAGGATACACTCACGGTTTGGGAAGCAGGATTATGGGGGACTCCGGATAGTGTTATGTTGGCAGGCGTAATTTCAAGAGGCATCATATCCTGTGTTACGGTAACTGCGACTGTTGCTTGGTTGTCAATAAACAGTTCAGTAACACGCTTTGCAGCGGTTTTGTTTTCTTGCGCCACCAAATAAACGAACTGTGCGCCTGTTCCGGAAACGGACGTTCCTTTTCCGGCCTGCCCGGTAGAATCGAGCGTCAGTAACAACCATGGATCGGCATCGCTTGGCATGGAAAGCGTCCAAAGATAGGTATCGTCAGGCAACCCTTCCAAAGTCAGACAGGTAACAGTTAATTTTTGTGACGCGGGAGTATGTGCTATGTATGATAGCTGTACGCTATCCGGAGTTACGGTAACCGTGAATAATTCTTCAGGACAATCCGGCCGCTCATCTTTAATGCAATTTGCAAAAATAAGAGGCAGCACAAACAATATTGGCAAGTATTTTATTAATCGTTTCATAAGTCAAAACTGGTGTTTAATTTAATATTAAGGATTATTTAAGGATTATTTATTCTGGCAATATTTCCGGCGCCTTGCACGCCGCCTTTGGCAAAGCAATCCATTGCTCTTCTCTTGTCGCCTTGCATAAACAACAGTACACCGCGATTATTCCAGTAGTAGACGCTTTGTTCCTTTACGCCGTCTAAATAACGGGCGGCGGCGGCAAAGTCTTTTCGACCAATGGCGCTGGCTGCAGCATTGATATTTGCTATATCATTGTTTGGGTAAAGTCGCGCCGCCGTTTCGAATATTTCATTATATTCGGCGCTGCCCGAAGGATACGTTTGAGCGATCAGGAACATTTCATTGAGGGAAAGGTTGTTTGGTCGGGTGCGGAATATCTCTTTGCCCTTTTCGACGGTAAACGGAACGACCGTGTAATGGAGTTGACATTCCATGCGTCGAAGTTGTGGGTACATCTCGGTAAACACTTGCCGGTAAGGTCTTCCTCCCGCAATTGCCATCAATCTGTTTTCGCGCGCATCATGTGGTTCCGAGCTACGTATGATATCTAAAATATGCTGTTTGTCAGTAATATTTGATTGCGAAACAAGACTGTCCAACGTCTCCCAGTCTTCGCCTGCTCCCCATACTGTAAAGAGATAGTCATTTAAGCTGTACATGGATTTGATATACTCCTTAAAGGCTGTCGCGCGCCGCTGCGAAAGGGACAAATTGCTTGAATAAGAGCCTTCCGGAGAAGCATAGCCGGAGATTGTGATATTTGTTATCGTGGCATCAGGATCGTTGACAACTTGCCTGACCAGTTCGTGAACGCGATTCAACTCGGAAGCGTTGTTTCTGAAATTGTGAAGAATCTCGGAACGGGCGACTTCAAACTCTAAATAAGCTTTGCCGATCTCGCTGCTACGCGCTTTAACCTCTTCTACCTCCGGTATGATGATGCCGGTTGTCAATATTGGAGCCTGCGTGGAAACAGGAGGCGGAGTACGCTTTACTTTCGGTTTTCCTTTTCCTCCAATACTGTATATCAATGTAATACCTGCTCTGGTTGGTCCGAAATAGTTTTTCGTTTCGCTTTCGAGCCATTTACCGCAGCCGGCACATTCGTATTTGTCGTACGACAAATAGGCATAGCCTACTCCGATTGTGGCTTCCACACCCCAGCGATGATCAAAATTCAAGCGGTAGCCGTAGCTTAGACCGCCTCCTGCCAACCACCCTTCGAATCGGTGGGTATTCATATATTCCGAAAACGGCGGATTAGGCAATCCGCCTACATTGTAAAAGGCATAATGCCCATGGACGCCAAAGAAATGTCCCTTGAATGTTTGGTCCGGCCAAAATCGAAACTCGGGTTGGATCAAAATATGTTTCCATTTCTTATTGTCGGAGAATGTCCACGGGTTGTACGTTACGGGGACGTCAAGCGAAGTATTGTACCCTGTGCGTACTTCAAAACCGAGGTTCATGGAGGTAGTGGCATCGTGTAAAAGATTGCTTTTTATACTCAGGTAAGGAAGAATCATTTCTTCACTACCGGTTTGTCTGTCTTGCAGGCTGTATTGCGTCGAAGTTGACGATCCGGACTGCTGTGACTGAATCGCCTGTCTGCCGTCTATGTTACCCTGCCCAAAGCATAAGCAACTGACAACGGCACCAAATAAAGATAGAAGTAGTTTCATGTTTGTCATCTCTGTCAATTTTCATTAATATTTATTATTTAAGTTAATCATTCAGTTATACAGTTTTAAATTACCGGTTTTTGCAATTAAAACAGGTCGTACCGAAGCGGTGTTGTAAGTTTTTTTCATCTTCCGAGGGGTCATTACGATAATTCGTCACAAAAGTAAAAATTTTTTTAAAATAATTTACAAATTTTATTATAAATATTTTTTCATTACTGACAGACTAAAATTTTAAAAGGGGACTACTACCATTGCGGTTTGATCCCGAAACGCTCAAAAAAATGATTGGGAAAAATACAGGCGCCTATTTGGCTATTAAATGATATGTAAAACATTGAAAATATTGTTTGTCAGCTATATACGGTATACTGAACCGAATTTGATGCCATTAAATGCCCGCACTACAAACCCAATAGCCATTTTGTAGCGTTTCGTTGCACAATGCCGTTATAGGTCGGTTCTTCGGGGTCGAGGCAAATAACGGTTTTCGGGTGGTGGTTTTTCAAATTCATAAATGCCGAAAGTTCACGCTAGCGAGCGATTTCTTCGCGCATTGTGAGACAAACCTGATAATAATGCGTATATCCGTTTGTGTCTTTTGCCGTAAAATCACTTTCATGAGCGGCATTTTTGCCAATCCAAACGCTGTTTCTGCGCCGCAAAAGTTCAAAATAAACCACATTTTCGAGAATATGCCCCAAATCCGAAAAGTTTTCGCGCCCCAAAAGAACATTGCGAAAACCCGTATCAACGATATATTCTTTGCCTTGCGTTTTCAACATTTTCTTGCCTTTCAAATCAAAACGATTGACATGATAAAAAAGATAACTCTTGTTTAGTATTGAAATATAGCGGCTTACCGTTTTGTCGTCAATCTTGTCTTTGGTATGAATAAAATAATTGGCAATGCTGTTTGCCGAAACAGGACTGCCAATGGAATCGGATAAAAACCGCACCAGATTTTCAAATACAATCTCGTTATAAATAGCATTTCGCGGCTTTATATCCTTTTCTAAAATAGTTGAAAAAAGCCCTTTAAGGTAATTTTCGTAAGCCGGTTGACTGATATTAAGCAATTCCAACGCTTGCGGAAAACCACCTGCTTGCAGATAACTAACCAAATCATGATCGCCCGGCTTTTCAATTTTCCGGTATTCGGCATATTCCGCAAATGAAAAGGGATATATTTCTATCGTGATTGCCCGTCCTGTGAGAATGGTTGCCAATTCGCTTGAAAGCAGATAAGCATTGCTTCCTATTGCGTACAAATCCACATTTTTTAAAATATGCAGTCCGTCAAGTAAACGTTCAAAATCATC
>JAIRJR010000367.1 GCA_031260575.1 Tannerella sp. | reverse complement strand
GATTATTGTTTCGGGCAGATAATTTTCGCTAAAAACAACAAATTCGGGACATCCCCCACACTTCGGCTCCGCTCAGTGACCGCAAGGGGATGGAAAAGGAAAAAGAGCGTTTGAGAGGGAGCAGTCATTGCAAGAAACGAAGCAATCCAGAAGAAAATAACAAAACCATATCAGATTAACGCGACCGTTTATTGATTGATTATTTTTACGCTCCAACCGGTTGAACTGTGAATTACCAATATGCCTTTCGGGAAATGCGAGGCATTAAATGCGGTATGATACTCTTTTTTATCAAAAGAAGCGACATGTTGACCGGATAATGTAAAAACATAAATCTGTTCGTTTTTCGTTCGGTTAGTTATATATAGTACATTTCCTGAAATGGTTACGTTATTTTCAGATCGTATCGTTTCGTTTGATACCGTATAGGCGCTTAGCATCTTTTTTAATGTTTCAACATCCTGTTTTCCCCATAGGATGGCAACGTTTTTGCCCGGCTCATGCGGATTTATCACAGAAAGGAGAGGCAAGGCACTTGGCCGGAGTGCAAGAATCTGATCAATATATTCCCGGGCATTTTCTTCATATACCCTTGAAGATGGAGTATTGCTGTACCAACAGATATAATTATCATCAATAATCTGTTTGAGTGGTCTTTCCGGATCATTAAAAACATCTGATGTGTGCTGACAGTTACCACAACTTTCTCGCCCGGCAAATAGTAAAATAAATTTACCCTGTTCTTTCGCCAGTTTGAAGACTTCATCTTTATCCTTATTCCAGTTTTTCACAGCATAATCTTGCGCTTCGCTGAAAAAAACACCGGAAAACAATAGTAGAGTGGATATAGTTAATACTTTGATTTTTTTTAGATTATTCATAAGCAGATAATTTTAATGTGTTCTGCTATTTATAAAGCGGCCCATAAACTTGGCAGGCACGGTAATCGGCCCCTTCTTTATCCATCCCAAACGCATTCCAAACCGCCGGACGGAAAATATCCTTATCCTCCACATTGTGCATACAAACAGGGATGCGCAACATCGAAGCTAACGTAATCAGATCAGCCCCAATATGTCCGAAACTAATGGAACCATGATTAGCGCCCCAATTATTCATCACCGAATATACGTCTTTGAACGTGTCATTATTTGCTAAACGCGGCGCAAACCACGTAGTAGGCCAGCCTTTATCTGTTCGTTCATCCAATATTTTGTGCGCTTCGGGGTCTAAATCTACTGTCCAGCCTTCGGCTAATTGCAAAACAGGCCCTATCCCTTTTACTAAATTCAAACGTACCATCGTACAAGGCATTCCTCCTTTCGATAAGAATTTGGATGAGAATCCGCCACCCCGGAAATATCCCCTGTTAGCCGGCATCCAGGTTGTAGCATCCAAACATGCCTGCGCTTCCTCTTCCGTAATTTCCCAGAAAGGTTTCATCGCTGGATTGCCGTCTTTGCCAGTTTGCTGACCGGAGCCGTCCAATGAAGCTGCGCCCGAATTAATCAAATGGATAATCCCGTTGGCCGCCTTTCCGGTCAGTTCCTTTCCAGTCACACGCAACACAGCGTCAGGGCTCCAATACGTACGCACATCGGCAAACACCTGAGCCGTTCCGGTCAGTAAATGACCGAAAAGCATGGCGGCGCCATTCAACGCATCATTTTCGGTCGCCAAGATATAAATTGCGCGAATTCCATTCCAGTCGAACGACGAATTAAGAATGGCTTCCGTAAAATCGCCATTCGGATAGAAGTCTGTCCATTGGCGCTGTCCCTGAAATCCAGCAGCAATCGCATTATGACCCAGCGCTTCTTCGCCAAATCCCAAGTCTTTCAAACGGGGATTACCAACCATTAAATCGCGTACAATCAAAGTCATCTTGGCACAAAATTCCCAGTCCTTGTCGTTTTCATCCCGGCTTTTGGCCAATGCTTTCGTATTGATTGTGTCTTCTCCTTCTTTACAATTCTCTTTTACCCACGCAAGCGCTTTTTGGTATTCATCCTTATCGTAAATCCCTTTATCCATCCGGCGGATAATCTCAACTTCATCAATTCCTTCGCAACGCATACCGAGATATTCTTCAAAAAATTCGGTGCTGACAATCGAACCGGCAATCCCCATACAAACGGCGCCTATTGAGAGGTACGATTTTCTCCGCATCATGGCAACAGTAAGCGATGCACGTGCGAATCGCATCAATTTTTCTTTTACATCTTCCGGAATTTCTGTCGAACCGGCATCCTGCACTTCATGTCCATAGATGCCGAAAGCGGGCAATCCTTTTTGTGCATGGGCGGCAAGTACGGCGGCGAGGTATACGGCTCCGGGTCGTTCGGTGCCATTAAAACCCCAAACTGCCTTGACTGTGTGTGGTTCCATATCCATCGTTTCGCTTCCGTAACACCAGCAGGGAGTAACCGTAATCGTTATATCCACTCCTTCTTTCCTGAACTTTTCGGCGCAAGCCGCACTTTCCGGTACACGACCGATCGTTGAATCGGCAATCAC
>JAIRJR010000314.1 GCA_031260575.1 Tannerella sp. | reverse complement strand
TAGCGGAGTCTATGAACACCGGCTCTTTATCGATTCTCCTGATTTTGAATGGAACCGATGTAGGATGTCTGTCGCTAAACTGCTGGCTCCGACGCGGAATAAGTCTTTATTCAACCATTCCTTTCCTAATATCCACTCTGCTATGGTATAATATTTGACAGCTTCATCCGCTGTTCGGATGCCGCCGGATACCTTTACACCGACTCTGTTTCCTGTCAGCTTGTGATACTGTTTGACCGTTTGACATATCACATAAAACGCTTCCGGACTGGCTCCGGGATAACATTTTCCTGTTGAGGTCTTGATGAAGTCGGCTCCGGAATATAACGATAGAATCGTCGCTCGCTGAATATTTTCAGGTGTTACCAATGCGCCCGTCTCGATGATCACTTTCAATTGAGCGCCGCGACAACTTTCTTTTATCGCTGATAATTCATCCGTAAGTTCATCATAAGCGCCTTCCATAAAATACCTCAAATTGAGGACGATGTCGATTTCATCGGCACCGGCTTTTATTGCCAATTCTGTTTCTGCAATTTTGATCTCCAAAAAGGTTTGTGAAGACGGGAATCCGGCAGCTACCGATGCGATTTTAACGTCTTTCGCAAGGAGAGATTGTTTCACCACTTCAACAAAAACCGGAAATGTACAAATTGCCGCAACGTTGGGCATATTGCACGTCCCTTCAAATTGATTCACTTGAGCTACCATCCGGAAAACAGTATCTTTGGTGTCAGTGCTGTTTAATGTGGTCAAATCAAGGCATCCATAGAGTGTGGCCAGCACTTTCGGTGTGAAATTCGCTATAAACGATTTGTTCAAAATGTCCTGAACGCCAGATGAAATCGTCTGTTCCGCTTCTACCGGCTTGAAGGATTGAAATGCTGAAAAATACTTAGTTCTTTCCATAATTGTTTATTATTTGATTATTCTCAAATATTTTTTCCAACCACAAGTCAAAACAGCCAATGCGTATAGCTAAGTCAAGGATTGTAAATCTGCGTCGAATATGATATGCTCGCAAGAAACTGTTGCGAAGCCTGTCGCGGCTGATGCCGATGTCTTCGGGTTCGACAGGCGCACCAACCAATTGCAGGCGGCGTTTCACCTCAGACGAGGGTACCAGTTGATGTATAAGTCTTTCCTTGAGAATTGGCCATCTTTCTTTTAACAAGCCCAATTGCTGTGCCAACGCTTCTCTTGTGATATATTTGGCATACATTTCAGTCAATACCGTTTCAAGCAAACATGTCCCGGCGAACATTTCCCGGGCACGCGCCTCTTGTTGCTCCCACTCCGGCCATAGTCTACAACATGCTTCAATATCAAGCTGTTCGACCGGATGATTGAGCAATTGCTCGTATAAAGCTGAAACGTATAGCGTGGCTATTCCTACTTTAAACCCATGGGAAGGCGCTCTGCCATTGTGCGTATGATGTTCCATATCCCAAAGGTGGCTAAATTGATGTTCCGCACCGGATGCGCAGCGGGTCGTTCTTGACCATTGCATCGCAAAACCCCCCAGCATCAATCCTTCAATTAACGATGAAATCGCCTCAACATCACCTGCAAGCGCTCCGGCAGGAGAACCTAAAGCATCTTGCAATCCATCCTGGACAATCGACCACGCCGTCGGTTCGACCGCCTCAATACTTAACTCGTCTGCTAAAATCCAATCAGCTCCGGCCGTGACTTTTGCAAACAAGTCAGCATAACCTGAGGCGGTCAATTCGGAAGGGGCATTTCGTATGATTTCAAGGTCGGCTAATATCACCTGTGGCGCCGGACAATCAAAGTTCTGCTTGATGCCTTGATACGTGATGGATGCTCCGAAGGAACTATATCCATCCATCGAAGCGGCAGTGGCAATGCAAAAATAAGGCCGGTTGGAGTAGTGCGCGGCAAGTTTGGTTAAGTCATTGATAGTCCCTGCACCAACAGCAACAGGGATAGCCTCACTTTGAGCCAGCGCTTTCACTAATTGCTCCACATGATGATATTCGGCATGTAAATCCGGCTCGGTAAAAATAAACGGTTCGTCCTGGGCTACGCCGGCGTTATGCAATAATTCCGATACACTTCTGCCGGAAACTTTAAACGTAGTCTCATCAGCTATAATGATGGCTTTTCTTTGCGGAAACTGTTCTGCGAAATATGTCGGAATTTGCTCCAGTATATTGACACCTATATGTAATGCACGTGTTTCGTGTGCAGATTTGATTGCTTGTTCTACTCTATGCATAATTTTATATCATGATCGCGCGTCCGTTGCAGCGATAATAGTTAAAGAACCCAATTTGCGCACTTGCTCAGCCAACTGATGAATCGATTGGTGATAAGCCTCTCTGTTACCTATCCGTGTGGTGATGTCGCAAAACAAAACCCCCAAAACCGGAAAGTCAGGGACTTTCCGAATCAAATCTTGTAAAATAAATCGTATGTTCATGAGTGTTATCGCATATCATTACATCTGACAAAATTACATTATTTTTTTGAACTCCCGACACAAAATGATTTTTCTTAACCGTTTTTTTTGAAAAAATAGTGTGTCACAAAATATTCGAAAATATCCCTTACCTTTGCATTAATGAAGTTCGTGTTTTTATCAATTTACCCATGCATTGCTTCAAAATCAATAAGTGTTCATTAAAAAAGTCATTAAAATGATAAAACAATTTTTTCTTCTCAGTGCTTTATGTTTGCTGATTTCATTTCAGATTACTGCCCAATGGCAAGGGAAGCCTGTCAATTTTTCACACGGGAAATTGCAGGTTTCGGCTAATAAACGATTCATACAGCATGCTGATGGCACACCATTTTTCTATTTGGGAGATACCTCATGGGAGTTATTTCACCGTTTAGACCGCACTGAGGCTGAAAAATACCTCACCAATCGTGCGCAAAAGGGTTATACAGTTATCCAGGCTGTTGCCTTGGCAGAAATGGATGGACACACTGTTCCGAATCCTTACGGTTATTTACCGCTTGAAGACTATGACCCTGCCCGTCCGGCTATCCGGGAAGGTTCGGGAAATGATTTTTGGGATCATGTGGATTACATTGTGGAAAAAGCCAATGAGTTGGGTATGTATATCGGTTTTCTGCCTACATGGGGTCGCTATTGGCATGAGGGCACAGGTGTTAAAGACAATCAACCCCTTTTCGATGTAGTTAATGCAGAAAAATATGGTGAATTTTTAGGTACACGGTATAAAAATAAGGAATTGATCTGGATTTTGGGTGGCGACCGTCATGTGGAAAATGATTCTCAAAAAGAAATCATCCGGGCTATGGCGCGGGGCTTGAAAAAAGGTGATGGCGGGACGCACTTGTTGACATTTCATCCGACAGGCGGGAGAGGGTCGTCACAGTATTTTCATACGGACGACTGGCTTGATTTCAATATGCGTCAAAACGGACATAACACTGATTTCACCGGGGTTTACAGTAAAACAGCTGATGATTATGCGCTTCAACCCATTAAACCGGTCATCGACGGTGAACCTTTATACGAGGATCATCCGCTTTCATTTAATGCCGCAAAATTAGGTCATTCCATTTCTGCCGATGTTCGGCGCCCATTGTATTGGAATCTTTTCAGCGGAGCCTTCGGGCATACCTACGGTCATCATTCTGTTTGGCAAATGTATGATGAAACCAAGAACCGGAGACCGGTAAATGCTCCCTTGATGTCGTGGCAGGAAGCAATCGACCAGCCGGGAGCTATTCAGATGATGTATGGGAGGTTGTTGATGGAATCGCGTCCATTTCTGACAAGAATCCCTGATTCGACAATCATAGTTAGAAGCAATGTCCCAACTTCTATTCCGGGTGAAGGACGCTATCGATTTGTCGCTACCCGCGATGAAGCAGGCACTTATGCTATGGTTTATGCTCCTGTCGGGCGTGAATTTTCTGTCCGAATGGATGTGATCAAAGGCAATAAAGTAACCGCTTGGTGGTATAATCCACGAAATGGTGAAGCTACAATGATCGACACATATACCAATAATCTGAAAGTACGTAAATTTACCCCTCCTGAAAAGGGAGAGTCGACCGACTGGGTGTTGGTATTGGATGATGCTTCATTGAATTATTCTGTTCCCGGAGAAAAAATAAAATAGCAACTAATTACTCCATGTTTTTCGTATCCATAATGATTGTAACCGGACCATCATTTAACAACTCTACTTTCATATCAGCGCCAAAGATTCCCTTTTTTACTTCCTTCTGTTGAACTAAACCGATTTCGGTACAAAACTGATCGTATAAGGGAATCGCATATCCGGGTTTGGATGCTTTGATATATGACGGGCGGTTCCCCTTTTTGGTAGATGCATGCAACGTAAATTGACTAACGACCAATATATCGCCTCCGGTTTCCAAAACCGGAAGATTCATTACACCCTGTTCGTCGTTAAATATTCGCAAGTTGCAAATTTTCTTAGCAAGCCGCTTCGAATCATCGATTGAATCGGCATCCTCAATCCCGACTAAGACAAGCAATCCATTTTGGATTTCTGAAATGACTTCCGCTCCTACCCTGACGGAAGCATACTGTACACGTTGTATTACTGCTCTCATCTAATCTCCAACTTTCTACTACAAAAAACTCTACAAATATGATTTTGATTTCAACTTTTTGCGAATTCATTTGTAATGATTTCCGCTTTTCTTTTTCCAATCATTTCAGTTAATTCTTCAACAGAAACACTTTTCAGCCTTTTTACACTTTTATATTTTGTTAATAGCGTTTCTTTGGTTTGTTTCCCAATTCCTTTGATTGAATCGAGTTCGGAAACGACTTGTTTTTTGCTTCGCAAATTTCGGTGGAAAGTAATCCCAAAACGATGCGCTTCATCCCGAAGTTGCTGAATGACTTTCAGCGTTTCCGAGGTTTTATCTAAAATCAAAGGAACCGGATCACCCGGGAAAAATATTTCTTCTAATCGTTTGGCTAAACCGACAACTGTTATTTTATCTAATAATTCCAAATGCTGTAATACTTCAACAGCCGCACTTAATTGTCCTTTACCTCCATCTATGATAATCAACTGCGGAAGTGGTTCATTTTCATCTTTCAAATGTGAATAGCGCCGTGTGACGACTTCTTTCATTGATGCAAAATCATCGGGTCCCGAAACACTCTTGATATGAAAATGTCGATATTCTTTTTTTATGGGTTTGGCCTTTTTGAAAACGACACATGCTGCAACCGGATTTGTTCCTTGCAGGTTTGAATTATCAAAACACTCAATATGAATCGGCAAAAAAGGCAATTGCAAATCCTTTTGAATCGTCTTCAATATACGGGTTGCACGTTGTTCAGGATTGAATTTATCAGCTTGCTTTAATTGATCCACTTTATATTGTCTGACATTTTGTAAAGACAATTCCAACAATTTCTTTTTATCCCCTCCCCTTTGTGGCACCGTGTATGTGCAATTGGCAATAACCATATCCGGCATGAAAGGTACGATTATCTCCTTCGTTCGATTTTTGAAACGGCTTCGCAATTCGATAATACCCAATCCCAACAACTCTTCCTTTGTCTCATTAAGCCGTTTCCGATATTCAATTGTATATACCTGGACAATTGCTCCATTACCTATGTACATATAATTAATGTACGCGGAATGTTCACTTTCCTCCAATGAAAACACATCAATATGATGAAGAGTCGGCGGCACAACAGTAGATTTTGAGCGAAAATTCTCTATCAATGTATATTTCTCTTTTATTACCAATGCTTCTTCGAATCTCATTTCCACAGATAGCGTTTGCATTTCTTTCATTAAATGATCGGTTACTAACGAACTGTTTCCTTTTAATATCTCCTTTATTTCTGCAATATTCCGGTTGTAGTCTGCTTCACTCTGTAGTCCGACACAAGGACCTTTACATCTTTTAATGTGATATTCTAAGCAAACCTTATATTTTTCTTTTTTGATTTCTTCGGGAGTAAGCGAAAGTTTGCATGAACGAACCGGATATAAACTTTTAATGAGATGTACCATCATTCTGGCTGCCGGTACCGAAGCATAAGGACCAAAACATTTAGATCCATCTTTTATCAAATTTCTCGTGTAAATGATTCTGGGGAAATTTTCTTTCGTGATCACAATAGAAGGAAAAGTCTTATCATCTTTTAACATTACATTGTACCTTGGCTTGTATTGTTTGATTAAATTGTTTTCCAACAATAACGCATCTTCCTCCGAATCAACTATGATATATTTTACATCATGGATAAGGTTTACCAAAATGCGTGTTTTGGCGTCTTCATGTTCTTTGTTAAAATAGGAAGAAATTCTTTTTTTTAGATTTTTGGCTTTTCCTACGTATATAATTGTTCCTTTCGAGTCGAAAAACTGATAGCAACCCGGCTTTTCGGGAAGGATGGAAATTGTTCCTGAGATATATTTTGTTCTGTCGTTCATTTCAAACCATTTCAAGTTTAAAGGTTTTTGGGCTGCGTTCTCAGATGCTTTTATAAGATTTGTTTGTGCAGAAATGATGTTCCACGTGAAACAATTCGGCTTTTTATCTTCCGAGTAGCACTAATAAGATGTTGATATCACTGGGAGAAATTCCGGGAATACGACTTGCTTGAGCAATTGTTTTTGGATTGATTTTTGTTAGTTTTTGTCTTGCTTCGGTAGATAAAGACCGAATCGAAAGATAGTCGAATTTGTCTTCAATGTTGATGTTTTCTAATCTGTCAATCTTTTCTGCAAGTAGTTTTTCTCTTTTGATGTATCCGCTGTACTTAATTAATACTTCCGTCGCTTCGATTATTTCATCTTTTCGTTTTAGAGGGATTCTTGATATTAAATCTCCGAGCGCAGGTATTTCAAGAGTCAGATCGGCAATTGAAAGCTGAGGTCGCATCAAAACTTCGATTAATTTACAAGTGTTGGTCAATGGGGTGGTTTGAAATTTCTCCAATGTGGAGTTGATTAAAATGGGTTTTATAGAATATGTTTCAAAGAAATGAATTAATGAATCTCTTGCATCTTTTTTTTCTTGGAGTAATTTGTATCGATATGTGTCAGCTAATCCAATTTGGTAAGATTTTTCCGTTAATCGCATATCTGCATTGTCCTGTCGTAAAAGTGTTCGGTATTCTGCTCTTGAGGTAAACATTCGATAAGGTTCATCAACTCCTTTTGTTATTAAATCGTCGATGAGTACGCCAATATAGGCTTCATCCCGAGAAAGTGTAAATGGTTGCCCTCCATGGCATTTTATATGTGCATTGATTCCGGCGATCAATCCTTGACCCGCTGCTTCTTCATAACCCGTTGTTCCATTGATTTGCCCTGCAAAAAATAAATTTTTTATTGTTTTTGTTTCGAGCGTATTAAGTAATTGAGTGGGGTCGAAAAAATCATATTCGATTGCATAACCGGGACGGTAAATCCTGACATTTCGAAAAGCAGGTATTTTCATTAACGCATTAATTTGTATCGAAAATGGTAAAGATGATGAAAAGCCGTTTAAATAATATTCATTTGTATTCTCTCCTTCCGGCTCTAAAAATAATTGATGTCTATTCCTATCGGCAAAAGTGACAATTTTGGTTTCGATACTCGGACAATGACGTGGCCCGATGCTTTTGATTTGTCCATTATACAATGGCGATTCCGATAAACCTTGTCTTAATACTTCATGACAAGCTTCATTGGTGAAAAGCGTCCAACAACTTAATTGCTTCAAATTTCTTGAGACATGGTCTAAGTATGAAAATTTCCGGAAATCATTTTCACCCGGCTGTTCATCCAACTCTTCAAAACAGATACTCCGCGCATCAATGCGAACCGGAGTACCGGTTTTCATGCGGTTTGTTTCGATTCCTAAAGACATCAGTTGTTCTGTTAATTTAGTAACAGCAGGTTCCGATAATCTTCCACCTGAAAACTGCACAGAACCAATGTGAATTAAGCCGTTTAAAAATGTCCCTGTGGTCAATACGACCGTTTTTGCTTTGAATTCAATCCCCATTTCAGTCCTAATTCCCTGAATCTCTTTCTCTTGATTGAATAAAAATGATGTTACTTTGTCTTGCCAAATAGAAAGATTTCGTAAGTTTTCGAGGGTATTTCGCCATGCTTCCATAAACCTCAACCGATCGTTCTGTGCGCGGGGGCTCCACATTGCCGGACCTTTGCTTCGATTTAGCATTCGAAATTGAATCGCAGTTTGGTCGGTAATAATACCGGAATACCCCCCCAATGCATCGATCTCACGAACAATTTGCCCTTTGGCAACCCCTCCCATAGCAGGGTTACAACTCATTTGTGCAATCTTATTCATATCCATTGTGATCAACAAGGTATTCGAACCTAAATTGGCGGCTGCGGCAGCAGCCTCACAACCTGCATGCCCGGCTCCTACTACGATTACGTCATACTCGAATATCATTCTCTTATCATTATTATATATAAAACACTAATTCCATAATAATGATATTATAATATGGCATTTTGCGAATTTAATTATGATGTCATTGCGTGTTCTCATCTTTTCATCTCTCCATAGTTGTTTTGATCCGACGCATAATCATACATACGCCAGATTTGTAATGCTTCTTCTTCTTTATTTTGCATGATTTTTTTTGTTGGAATCGTTTTGTCATCGTATCCGCAAAGGTGCAATATCCCATGAATCATTACGCGACGCAATTCTTCATCGTAGTGGGTTTGGAATTTTTCCGAGTTTGACAAAACGGTATCTAAAGAAATAAAAATATCTGCTGACAGCTGATCAGATACCGAATAATCGAAAGTAATGATATCTGTGTAATAATTATGATTCAAATATTTCCGATTTATTTCTAATATTTTTTCATCATCGCAGAAGATATAAACAATATTTTTTGCAGCTCTCGCTTGTCTTCGGATTATATCATTGATCCACAGTGTGGACTTTCGTTTTTTGAAATGTTTGGGCAATGGAATGTTTTCTGTTTGATAAATAATTGCCATAGTATTTAAATTGCGTCTGAAAAAAATAAATAGGTCATCATAATTGCAGCTACAGCACCGGCTAAGTCAGCAATTAACGCACAAGTAATTGTATAACGCGATTTCTTGATTGCTACACTTCCATAATAAACCGCAACGATATAAAACGCGGTATCAACCGAACCTTGCGCGATACACGAAAGTCTTCCGGCAAATGAATCGGCGCCAAAAGTATTCATTGCATCAAGCATCATACCTCTTGAACCGCTTCCACTTAGTGGTTTCATCAAAATGGTAGGTAACCCTTCAACAAATCTGGCATCCCAGCCTAAAGTTGTAATGCATATCCGAATTCCATCTGTTAAAAAATCCATTGCCCCTGATGCCCTAAAAACGCCTATTGCAACGAATATCGCTATTAAATAGGGTATTATATTAATTGCTGTTTTGAATCCTTCTTTTGCGCCTTCGATGAAAGTTTCGTAAACATTCAATTTTTTTCGTAATCCACTGAAAATGAAGCCGCATATAATGGCAAATAACAAGATATTTGCAAAAAGAGTAGAGTAAAGCGCTATTTGCTCTTGATTCATCGAACGAAATAACCACATTAAGCCACCAATAAAAATAATCATACCTCCGAAAAATAAGAATAAATTCTTTTGAAACACGTTTATTTTCTGGATAATACATACAGAAACAATCGCCACTAAAGTGGAAAAAAAAGTAGTTAGAAGGATGGGAAGAAAAATATCCGAAGGATTTACTGCATTAAATTGTGCACGATACATCATTATGGTAATCGGAATGACCGTTAATCCTGAAGCGTTGATGCACAGAAACATGATCATGGAATTACTGGCTGTATCTTTCTTATGATTCAGTTCCTGGAGTTGTTGCATCGCTTTCAGACCTATGGGAGTAGCAGCATTATCTAAGCCCAAAAGGTTCGCTGAAAAATTCATGAAAATTGAACCGGTAGCTGGATGGTTTTCCGGTAGTTCCGGAAATAATTTACTGAATACCGGTGATGATAATCGTGCAAAACGTTCAATTAAACCAGCTTTCTCGCCTATTTTCATTAAACCTAACCACAAAGATAATATACCCGTTAAGCCAAGCGAAATTTCAAACCCTGTAGTCGCAGAACTGAATGTAGATGAAATAATATGGGTAAATACGTCTGTATCACCAAGAATTAATAATTTGCACAATGCTACAATAAACGCGATGAGAATAAACCCAATCCAAATATTATTCAATGCCATATGCTACATAATTCAATGATGCAAAAATAGTCATTCTTTTTTGTTATGGCATCTTTATTGGCTTTTTTTGCGTTTCTGATCAAATTTTCAAGATCAGTATTCAGCATATATTCTTCGTGTGTTTTGCGGAGAAATTGCAGAGACAATCACTTAAATTTTTCGCCGTATGTGATATTTGCATCCGCCATAAATTGTTTGATTCTGTCTTCCTCTTTTTTCTTGCAAATCATTAATACATTACCCGATTCAGCAATAATGAAATCGTTCAGACCTTGAATAACAGCCAAACGTTCTTTATTGTCTAAGGCAATAATGTTATTTTTAGATTCATACAATAATGCTTGTGTTTTAAGAACTGCATTGTTGGCTTCATCCTTTTGGGCGATATCAAAGATTGAACCCCAAGTACCTAAATCTGCCCAACCTATATCCACACATAACATATACACGTTACCGGCCTTTTCCATCACTCCATAATCAATTGAGATTGTGGGACAATATAAAAAGTTCTTTTCAATAAAGTCTTTTTCCAACGGTGTATTGAACACATCTAATCCGAGATCGAATCTGTTTGAAATGTCCGGGATATACTTTCGGATGGCGTCAAGAATTGTATCTACATGCCAGAAAAACATACCTGAGTTCCAGAAAAATTCACCGCTTCTCACAAAAACTTTTGCTAATTCTAAATCCGGTTTTTCTGTAAAAGTCTTTACTTTTGTAAATTCTCCAATTGATTTATCACTACTTTGAATATATCCATAACTTGTTTCGGGACGGCTTGGGATAATACCCAATGTAACCAAAGCCTTGTTGTTTTTAACAAATTCAAGGCCTTTTTGTAAGTCCTTGATAAATTTATCTTCTTTTAAAATCAGATGATCCGAAGGTGTAACCACAATATTCGCATCAGGATTACATGCTTTGATATGATAAGCCGCATAAGCAATGCAGGGTGCTGTATTACGACGGGTAGGTTCTAATAAAATTTGATTATCTTTTAATAAAGGCAATTGCTCTTTGGTTAAATTCGCATACATTTGATTGGTAATAACATAAATGTTTTCTATTGGGATTATTTTGGCAAATCTGTCCACTGTCATTTGTAAAAGTGATCGTCCGATCCCAAAAAAATCCAAGAATTGTTTTGGTCTAGTTTCCCTGCTAAACGGCCAAAAACGGGTTCCGATACCTCCCCCCATTATAACACAATAACAATTTTCCATATTATATCTCTTTAATATTAACCATCACAAAGTAAACGATTTTTTCTTCAAAATATTCTTTTCCTTTGTGAAAAATTATTTAAAATTTTCAATTCACGTTTATTTTTTCCAACTAATTTATTATAATTTCGAAAATATTCTTAACTTTGCGCTACTTTTTGAAAGCAAGCCCAGATGGCGGAATCGGTAGACGCGCTGGTCTCAAACACCAGTGGATTCATTTCCATGCCGGTTCGACCCCGGCTCTGGGTACTTTTCTGAAACGCTAAATTCTTTATAACAAAGAATTTAGCGTTTTTGCTTTTCTCTCCGTGTCCGCACTGTGTCCGCATTTTTGTTGAAGTCTCAATTTTTTATTGGATTATTTTTGAAATATCCGCTTTTGAACTTCTTTTCATCAGTATCGTAAATCTCTTTGTAAGATTGAATATATTCGGCGGTTACTTGCGGATTTATATCAAGATAAGGCCTTTTTGATGTTCGCAGACCTCAAATGCGGAGAGTCAAGGTGTCTGCACCGGATTTACCGGATAAAGGGACAGCTTTGCTATCTCTCCGCATCAAAAGTAAAGGATAAAGACGGAAAACCCGAACTGCAAATCATCGTCTCCTTCAATATGCCGCATCAGGCACAGGAATCTTATAAAGAAAGATGGCAGGTGGAAACTGCCTTTAGGGGACTGAAATCCAGCGGATTTAATATAGAAGATACACATCTCAAAGACCTGGACAGAATCGAAAAAATGCTGACTGTCGTTATGATGGCTTTTGCATGGGCATACATCGTGGGGGTGTTCGTTGACAATAATATCAAAGCAATAAGGATACTCAATAATGGTAAAAAGGCAAAAAGCATCTTTAAATACGGACTGGAATATATCGCAAACATACTGCTCAACCCTTTGGCAAGAATAGAAATAGATGTCTTTAAATTTTTGTCATGTACTTAGATTCATCGGAATA
>JAIRJR010000245.1 GCA_031260575.1 Tannerella sp. | reverse complement strand
AAACAAATGATCAATACCAACAGGGAAAAGACAATATCGAATGTACGTTTTATAAACCGATTGAAAGGAGATTGGAGCGGTTCGATCCGAATCGACAGCAATGGAACGGATTCCATGATTTCCAATATCATACTTTTCTTGACATCCCTGTAAAAATCCGGGATAATAAAGAAACGAATCATATTTTTTTCGGCAAAAGACAGCAATTCGGATATTTTCTCACTGTTTGTTCCCGGAATTGTGCAATAGATTTCATCCACGGAATGTGTTTTTGCATACGTTTCCATATCATCTATCCGTCCCAGGTAATTGGGCAAAATATCCCTCAGCAGTTCGTTGTCATCAAAAAAACCAAGCACGTTGAAACCATAAGAAAGGTCGGTTTTAATTACCTTATACAGTTCCATCCCGTTTTTTCCCGCCCCGATGATGATGATATTTTTGGTGTTGTATCCTTTCCGGCGATATAGCTTTACGATGACACGAATCATGACGCGCCACAAAGAAAAACAGACAATCATCGCCACATAATAAACGACAATGAAAGTAGCCAAATCATTTCCTGCATTCAAGAAGATCAGGCAAGTGCCAAAAAGGAATGTCTGAAAAGTGATCAACATAAACGACCACTGTACGATCTTTTCCAAGAAGACAACAGATACATGTATTTTGATAGGATAGAAATAGGCTGCAAAAAAATAACAAAAATTCAATAACAGGACTACTTCTTTCAAATTGTGTGTAATCGCACTGGTATAAAAACTGTCCATCTCATAATAAATCACAAAGAATATGAGGTTTAAGAAACATAAATCACCTATTCCTATGATCCATTGCAGTAGATCAGTTTGCTTACTTGTTTTTCCCATTTTTCAAAAATTATGCAAAAGTACAAAATTAATTGAGAATGGAGAACGTTCCTATTTGCAGACGTGCGATTCATGTCGTAATAATTCGACAGCATGGAAAAGAACAGACTCTTACCGAATTTGCGTGGTCGGATAAAAAACCGATATTTATTTTCTTCACTTTCCAACATTTCAATAAAGAGGTACAATCGCCTGTTCACGGAAACAAAGAAACGCTGTTTGTCAAACGCATTAATGACAGATTTTTTTGGTTTTTTAACTTCAAATCTTAATCATTTCCATTTCTAATGTTTTTGCAGTCCAAAGTTCAATCACCCAGGCAATTTCCCGCTTTAAATCCTCATGTTTGCCGTATAATGAAGTATCGGCAGCACCTTCGGGGGTAGCCAAAAGTTCTTCTAATGCGCTGATTTCTTTTTCCAATTGCTCAATTTGCTGTTCAGCATCGGTAATCGCTTTTTCGATACGTTTCCGGATACGGTTTTGTTCTTTCCGGGCTTCGTATGACAATTTTGACGGGGAAAGTTGTTCGGGGCTTTCAGCCATTTCAGACGGAATGGCAGACTTTCGCTCCAACTCCTGTAGATTATCTATCTTTTTTCGTTCCAGAAATTCATAGATACCTCCCAAATGCTCAATTACCTGTTTATTACCAAATTCATATACTTTGCCGACCAATCCATCCAGGAATTGACGATCGTGCGAAACGACAATGACGGTGCCGTCAAATTCCAACAAGGCTTCCTTCAATACATCTTTCGAGCGCATATCCAAATGGTTGGTTGGTTCGTCTAAGATCAGAACATTCACGGGTTCAAGCAACAACCGTATCATAGCCAACCGGCTGCGTTCGCCGCCGGAAAGGATTTGCACTTTTTTATCCGAAGCTTCGCCGCCAAACATAAAAGCACCTAAGATATCGCGGATTTTTGTCCGGATATCCCCTTGGGCAACATAATCGACAGACTCAAAAACCGTTTGAGTCTCATCCAGCAATTGAGCCTGATTTTGTGCAAAATAGCCTATCCTAACATTGTGTCCCAATATCAATCCGCCTTCATAATCGATTTCTCCCATGATACATTTTACCAATGTGGTTTTCCCTTCTCCGTTTTTGCCGACAAACGCTACCTTATCACCTCGATGAATCGTAAAGTCAACACCTTGAATAACCACATGACTCCCATAGCGTTTGGTCAGGTTTTCGGCAATCACCGGATAGGAACCCGAACGGGGCGTCGGCTGGAATCTCAGTCGCAACCTGGAATAATCAACCTCATCGATCTCAATCCGTTCGACTTTCTCCATTTGTTTGATACGCGACTGTACCTGAACCGCTTTAGTGGCTTTATAACGAAATCGTTCGATAAATGCCTCGGTATCGGCGAGCATTTTCTGCTGGTTCTCATAAGCGCGTAGTTGTTGTTCGCGGCGCTCCTGACGAAGTACCACATATTCGGAATATTTAACCTTATAATCGTACAGTCTACCCAATTCAAGCTCGATGGTTCGATGGGTCGTATTGTCAATAAACGCACGGTCGTGCGAGACAAGGATAACGGCATTGGCATGTGTTGCAATAAAGTATTCAACCCATTGAATCGATTCAATATCAAGGTGGTTGGTCGGTTCGTCCAACAATAAAACATCCGGTTTGGCAAGCAATAGTTTGGCCAATTCAATACGCATACGCCATCCGCCGCTAAATTCGGAGGTGGGACGGTCAAAGTCTTCACGCCTGAAACCCAATCCCAACAAAGTCCTTTCTAATTCGGCTTGGTAATTCGTGCCTCCGATCATTTGGAATTGTTCGGACAACAAAGTGATCGAATCAAGAAGTTTGTGGAAGTCGTCCGATTCATAATCTGTCCGTTCTGACAATTCGATGTTCAGATCGTTTATTTGCTGTTCCAGTTGCCGGATATGTTCGAATGCTTGCTCTGTTTCTTCCAGTACAGAACGCATATCGACCAACTGCATCTGTTGAGGCAAATAGCCCACAGTTGTATCTTTGGGTAAACTGACGATACCGGATGTGGGAGATTGTAAGCCGGCTAAGATTCTGAGTAAAGTAGATTTACCGGCGCCATTCCTGCCGGTCAAAGCAATCCGGTCTTTCTTGTTGATCACAAAAGAAACACTGTCGAATAGTGTAAACCCGCCAAATTCAACTGTCAATCCTTCAATCGAAATCATATTCGTATATCTCCTCCGTTCAATCTTCCTGAAAAAGAAGGGCAAGTGAATATTCGGTTACCATAGTCAATTTCATTGAAAAAACAATCCGATGACTTTACCTTCTTCATTAAATACCAAGCGGAGACTTATGATATCATTCTGAAAGGTAAAAGCGACTTCAAAAACGCTATGTGTACCTATTTTGGTTTCTTCAAAGTCGTTTAAATCGGATTTCTTGTATTTTCCGGAAGTCGCTTTGAGTTGTTTCCAAATCTTTCTCAATCTGCTATCCGGTAATGCCTTTTTCATTGTCTCATCAAAGTAGACAGAGATAGCCTTATAATCATCCTTTTCAAATGCTTCTTTGATATTTATTGTTTTTTGCGCATTGGTTAAATTATCAAGATCGATCCTGTTTTTGCCTGATTCCGCAAGCAAAACATAATTGATTAGGTAGAAAACAATCGTTAGCGTCATCATGACAAGTCCGGTTAATATCGCTTGCTTCCCTGTAATACGTTTGAAAGGTTTGATAAAAGCAGATAATTTTGATTTGACTTTTAGATTCATCATGTTAAAAAAAACTTTTTAATTCGATTGTGTTTTCATAAATTACTTTGACTTTCCCAAATCATCAAAATGAGTAAAAATCATACTCATCAGTTTAGAATGAATCATGGACGTCAATTGTAAATAAATGTCTTCTGATATTTCATCCATGTTCATGATCATATTCTCAAAAGCAATAATCCGGGCAAAATCGGGTGTGTTAATATTTATCAGTATAAACAATGAATTTATAAGTAAAAACTCTAACTCAAAAACAGTTATGGGCTTTTTTTCATTCAAAATAATATGCTCGATTACTTCCAAATCCAATGGTTTTCCATTTTCATGCAACGACACTAATTCGTAGATTTTGAACAACAAGTAGTCGGGAAATTTTCGATAAGACTCTTCAAATTTCCTGCGAAATTTCTTTTTATCATTTTTATGCCAATAATAAAGTCCCAGAAAATCAACCACAGGTACATCTCCGGTTTGTTTATATAGTTCAGCAATGGCTTTTTGGGGGTTTTTCCCCGAGTATATCTTGTCTATTGCTTCAAAAAACAAATCAGTTGCTGTTTCTACCTCCGAATCGTGTATATCTGTAAAAAGACTGTTGGGGAGTTCTTCGTAATCTGCCGTTTCAAAATCGAAAATTCTCCAAAATCTTTTTAAGTGATTCTTCATGTCTGCAATATCTGCAAGTTCATAAGCGATGGACCTTCCTATAAACAACATACGATGCACTTCGGTTTCTGAAGAATTATATCGCGGATTGTTGTTTTTCGAAACTAATTCGAAGTATTGTTTTTTCTTTTCCTCAATGGTCAAGGAGTTGATTTCTTCCAAAAACGCTTTACCGTCTGTATCCAATTCAGCATAACTCTCTTCAAATTCATCCTCATCCTCATCCTCATCCATATCGTTTAAATGCAGTATGTAGTGATAGTTGCCATTTCCTGCTGTTTGATCCAATTGGGCTAAAATCTGTTTTACACGAGCCGGACTTTCGAATCCGGTATTTACATACAAAGGGTTTCCGTCATTGCCTCCGCATGCAATGTGTTGCAATGGGATATCATCTGTATCTTCTTCAAGAAAATAAGAAGTAATGGAAGTAAAATCCTTGTGTGGCTTAAAACCGTAGTCTTCGGCATATTCAAGAGCGGAATGGATAATGTTATGTACCAATTCGTATGGTACTTCCTTAAATTCGAGACCATCATCTTTTCCGGCATTGATCATATTATCTGTTTCATCCGCCGGTCGATTAAATTTATATCCTGAATCTTTAATACCCAAACAAGCTAAATCAACCAAATAGTTACAAGAAGTGACATTTCCTGAAGCATGCTTTCTGATTACGATAATATTACATATCTGGGCTTTTTTCCAATCGCGGTTGATATAACATCTGTCAATGGGTAGATTCCTTGATTTTTGTCGGATATAGTTCTCCGGACTTAAAAGTTGTTGTTTTTGGGCTGGTTTATTCTTTTTCATTTTTAATGATTCTAAATTAAAGCACAAGTGATACTAACCACTATCTAAATTAACAATATTTATTAATATTCCTGTCTCCGAATATCTTTGTACCCACGCGGATCATCGTGCTACCATTCCGAATTGCAATCGGATAATCGTCGCTCATCCCCATTGATAACTCTGTAAATGAAGCGCCGGCTTTGCCTGAATGTGTTATCGCATCAAACAATCCTTTCAGTGTTTGAAATTCGCGATCGACCTGTATGGCATCGTCCGTAAAAGTAGCCATCCCCATCAATCCTGCAACGACCACATGCGGATACGCATCAAATTGATTATCCAAAAACAAATGCAGACATTCGTCAAAACTAAAGCCATGTTTCGTCGTCTCGCGGGCAATATGCACTTCTATGAACACACGGATTGTGCGGTTAATCCGGGCGGCCTGTTTCTCAACTTCCTGTAAAAGACGCAATGAGTGAATACTCTGTATCGTATCAATAAACGGTACAATATATTTGACCTTGTTGGTTTGCAGCGTACCGATAAAATGCCATTGAACGTCAGGGGGCAGCAGCGGGTATTTGGCAACCAGCTCCTGTACCCTGTTTTCTCCGAAAATCTTTTGTCCTGCATCACAGGCTTGCCGTAATACATCGGCCGGATGGAATTTGGAA
Organism: Tannerella sp.; assembly: GCA_031260575.1. Lineage (GTDB taxonomy): Bacteria > Bacteroidota > Bacteroidia > Bacteroidales > Tannerellaceae > Tannerella. The sequence continues at coordinate 100 of JAIRJR010000245.1, read as the reverse complement.
ACGGCCACCAACGTAACATGCGGAGGCAAAGAGGCTTTTAGGTTGCTTAGCTTTTCTGATATATCCATTTTCGCAATTACTCGCTGTCCTCCGGTACAAT
>JAIRJR010000180.1 GCA_031260575.1 Tannerella sp. | reverse complement strand
CAAAAAAGAGTGTTGAACCGGGATGGTATTCCCATCTGACAACTAAGTTCGATCTGAATTCATTGAAGGTAAAGTTGGGATTCGCAATCGGAAAGTACCCCCCGGAATCAGTTTGAATGTGATAACTTCCATCGTCGGCAAGACTTATTTCATTCGATGTAAATGTGTGGAACCGTTCACTGCGAACACGGGATTCGGGATTCATCGCCTTTTTGAAACCATTGAATTTAGCCGTTGAAGTAAAAGGCGCTCCATACCATTGTATTGAAATATCGGGCGTAGCATTCACTTGCAACTTCATTGTCAGCCCGTATGTTTTCTGATCCATGTTTCCTACAATATAAATTGGATCGAATTGATCTAAACCGGCTAAAGAAGTATAGTGAGTTGATACATATTGCATTTTATCCTGATTCCAAGAATAATCAAATTTGCCGGTCAGATACACACGATTGCCCAAACGTAGGGTTAAACCGGGTGCCAGTGTATTGAAATTGTAATCGCCGTACAGATTGTAATTGCCTGTATATTGCATCGTAAATGCAACCCGCTTTGCTCTGTCGGTATTGAATGTGGCCGAAACGTTGTACCATTCGCCGAACCGGACGTCCGGTCCGCCTCGTAAACGCCTGCTCTGCACTTCATTCCAGCCGAAAGTCTGTGAGATATTTGTTTCAAAGCGATTGGTATACATACTCCTCCATCTAAATGTAAAGCTGTTTCCAAACGACTTTCCTCCATAATTCCACTGATTTAGTTGTGTAAAGGTGAGTGTATTGCTTCGGAAGATTTGCCATGGATTCGTCTGTCTAAATTCTGCTTCCATTTCGTTTGACATCTTATCCGCCTGCCTCAGATATCCGATATTATTCAGATCGAAACCGGGTGAAAGCCAATTAAACGTCTCGGAAAAAGACCATTTGGCATTTCCCTTGCGACCGATCTGTAGATAACCGCCTGTTCCGGTTAACGATGTGCGTGTTTTGTCCACTCCCAGATAGTCCTTTGCCGAACTCCGCTGGTAATAGTGTACGGCATTTTGTTGTAACTGCGTGATGGCGTTCGTACTTCCGTTAATCGAACTGAACATTCCCTTCATATCTATATAATACAGGCGGTTTGCGAAGTAATGGGTGAAATCCACTGCGGCAGTATAGGCATTTCGAACCAAAGAGCTCTCTAATCGAGGCTTGTCGAGCGTCCGGTTTACTGAAGTGAACATGCCTCCCAACAGCGTATTGCCTTTCCAGTTTTTCTGAACACGGGCAACGGTGAAATTCGTTAAAGGCTCAAGGACTTCCTTCTCTTCGTCGAATGTGGGGTGTCGCAATACTTTGATTGATGAGCGGGCTGTCACACTCTGCACAATTCCCAGCGTTAAACCTTGGCGATTAGTGCCCGTCAGTTTCAAAGCGCCTATTATGGGCACATTTTCAATTGTTTCAGCAAAGCTATTTATTTGATCTATTTCTAATGGACGCAACGAAGGCGTGGCGCCGATACGGCGGGTATAAAACATCATATCGCTGCCCATCGGGAAATCCATGATATGCTTTCCTTCCAAAAAGAACGGGCGTTTTTCGTCATAGAACGTCTCGTAGGTAGTCAGATTCATCACCGATGGGTCGACTTCGACTTGTCCGAAATCAGGATTTACCGTCATATCAAGCGTAAAGTCCGACAATGCCACCTTCATGTCCAAACCTGCATTACCCCCCCACATATACCCTTTCCGGTATGGACTGCCGGCTATTTCAGGCTCCCTTTTGTATTTACCCATGACATAAGGCAGAAATTCGATACCTCGTGGTTTGGGCAGGTCGGTCATACCGTGCATCTCGCCAAACGAAAAGACATGCCCGTTATTCTTCAAAGGAATAAGACTCCAGTTTTGTACTTCGTTATTCCGGCGGATAATTCGACGGATATGCAACCCCCACACATCGGTATCGGACTTTTGATTATACCTGAGCTGATTAAAAGGTATCCGTACCTCAGCCGACCAGGACGAATCTGCCGGGTTGATATGCGTCCGTCCCTCCCATACTGCATTCCAGTTCAGATTGACACTCAGTTTGTCGGTCACAATCAAATCTGTCCTGTTACCCCCTGAGTTCATATTAAATTCGGGTGCGGCGCGGAAATCGTGATAGGTATCAAAAGCTATACTGAACAAGTCGCCCACACCATTTTCATCGCGATTGCCGACAAATCGGTTCATTTTTTCAGGTTCGGCATCTTTGCAATAAATACCTACATAGATATATCTATTGTCATACATCACTTTCGCAATCGTTGGAGAAGGGGAGACCACCCGTTCGTAAGGCGTGACCTGCACGAATCGCTCAGTCCATTCTCCCTGTTTCCAAAACTCATCATCCAAACGTCCATCCATCACCGGCCTACTCCCATCCGTGACTTTGGTTACCGGATAAATTCGTTTATAAGCGTTTTCGAAAGGTATGACCGTATCCGTCTGTGCATGTCCGGTATAGTAAATCGCAATCAAAATAAAAAGGGATAGATATCTCATGTGCAGGTTTTAAAAAAAAATAGTCATTCATATCAATTCGTGGCAAAAGTACAAAACAATAATAAATAATACGAGATAATAAAAATATTTATGTAATTTTGCCGAATAGTACAATAGCGGTGCATCTATGAAAGTATCTTTTCTGAGTTTAGCAAGTGGCAGTAGCGGAAATTGCTATTATTTGGGTACACCTGAATATGGTATCTTAATTGATGCGGGCATCTATGTCCGTTCATTAAAAAAAATATTGAAAGATAAGGAAATAGATTTTGAAAAGATCATAGCGGTTTTAGTCACACACGACCATGGCGACCATATCAAAACAGTTGGCTGTCTGGGTGAAAAATATCATATTCCGATTTACTCGACCGAACATGTACATGATGGCATTGACCGTAGCCGGTTTGTTGAAGAAACCTTGTTTCAATCGCGAAGGATCATTGAAAAGGAAATTCCGTTTACGATTCGTGATTTCCGGATCGAAGCATTTGAAGTTCCGCATGACAGTTCCGATAATGTCGGATATATGATTCAATTCGGCAATCATACATTTACCATCGTAACGGATATGGGATACATTACCGAAAAAGTGTCTCGCTATTTATGTATGGCGAATCATTTGGTTTTGGAATCAAATTACGATGAAGAAATGTTAAGGTCCGGAAGCTATCCTGATTTTCTCAAAGAACGTGTTTCAAGCAAGACCGGCCATTTAAGCAATCAGGAAGCAGCCGAATTTCTTGCAACAAACTTTTCCCCTAATTGGAATAATGTATGGCTTTGTCATTTAAGCCGTGAAAACAACCATCCGGAATTAGTTTACAAAACAGTTGATTACAGACTGCTCCAGGAAGGTATTCGGGCTGGAAAAGACTTGAATCTAACGGTGCTTAAACGGACGACACCTTCAGAAGTTTTTGTGTTCGAATAAATGATCATGGAATAATCAATTTTAAAATAGATATCATAATGAAAATGAACAGATTTCAAGGAGAATGGCCTAAGATAGGCATTCGTCCGGTCATTGACGGTCGAATGGGTGGCGTACGCGAATCGCTCGAAAATCAGACCATGAACATGGCAAAAAGTGTTGTCGCATTATTGACTTCCACATTGAAGTATCCCGATGGGTCACCTGTTCAATGTGTGATTGCCGATTCAACCATAGGCCGGGTGCCCGAAAGTGCGGCTTGTGCCGGTAAATTCAGGAAAGAAGGTGTGGATATCACCATAACAGTCACTCCCTGTTGGTGTTATGGAAGTGAAACGATGGATATGGATCCGCTTACCGTAAAAGCTGTTTGGGGTTTTAATGGAACAGAACGTCCCGGAGCCGTTTACCTTGCCGCTGTGCTTGCAGCGCATGCACAAAAGGGATTACCTGCGTTTGGTATTTATGGACATGATGTTCAGGATGCCGGCACGACTGAAATACCCGTTGATGTGAAAGAAAAACTATTGCGGTTTGCCCGTGCTTCATTATCTGTTGCGATCATGCGGGGGAAATCGTATTTATCCATAGGCGCCGTATGCATGGGGATAGCGGGTTCGATTGTCAACGCTGACTTTTTCGAAGAATATCTAGGTATGCGTTGCGAAGGAATTGATGAAGTGGAGATTATCCGCCGGATGGAAAAAGGCATTTATGACAAGGAAGAATACCAAAAGGCGCTGGCATGGGTCAAAAAGAATTGCCGGGAAGGAGAAGATACAATCAATCCCGCCCACTTAATCAAAAGCCGGGAAGATCACGACAAGGATTGGGAGTTTGTTGTGATGATGACCTTGATCGTGCGTGACTTAATGGTCGGTAATCCGCGTTTGGCCGAAATGGGGTTTGGAGAAGAGGCTTTGGGACATAATGCATTGGCTGCCGGATTTCAGGGACAGCGCCAATGGACGGATTTCTATCCCAATGGCGATTTCACGGAAGCGCTGCTTAATTCGTCGTTCGACTGGAATGGGATTCGCCAGGTATATATCCTTGCGACCGAAAATGATGCCTTGAATGGCGCTGCTATGCTTTTCGGACATTTATTGACCGGAACGGCACAGATTTTTGCCGATGTAAGAACCTATTGGAGTCCGGATGCAGTTTTACGGGTCACCGGTAAAAAGTTGGAAGGAAAAGCAGCCAACGGAATTATTCATTTGATCAACTCCGGAGCGGCATCGTTGGATGGAACCGGCGAGCAATCGGCGATCAATGGAAAGCCGGCAATGAAACCGTTTTGGGAAATTACCGGAGAGGAAGCGCAAACTTGTTTGGATGCTACCACATGGATGCCTGCCAACCGGGGGTATTTCCGTGGGGGAGGTTTTTCTTCCAAGTTCTTGTCGAAAGGAGGAATGCCTTGTACGATGGTACGTCTGAATTTGGTAAAAGGTGTGGGGCCTGTATTGCAATTAGCCGAAGGGTGGACAGTGGATATAGACCCGGAAGCCCACGGGATTTTAGACGCGCGGACAGATAAAGGATGGCCAACTACATGGTTTTCACCACGTTTGGCTGACAATGACGCATTCAAGGATGTGTATTCTGTAATGAATAACTGGGGCGCAAACCATGGTTCCATCAGCTTCGGACATATTGGCGCCGACTTAATCACATTGGCTTCCATGCTTCGTATTCCTGTTTGTATGCACAATGTGGAAGATAAGGATGTTTTCCGCCCGGCAGTATGGAATGCTTTCGGCATGGACAAAGAAGGAGCTGACTATCGCGCATGCCATGCATTTGGCGCATTGTATAAATAATCCATTATGAATATGTTAAGAGTTTATTCCGTTTTATCGATTTCTTTACTTCTACTGTTTCTTTGTTCTTTTCCCGTAGCTGCACAAGTATGGGAGGAATGGAGTCATGATAAAGAAGAAGTGTTTGAAATGGCGAAAGAGCAGGGTAAACATGTTTTATTGTTTGTGGGACACGACCAATGCCCGGTCTGCCAATACACGTCCGGCATTTTCCTGGCTGAGAAAGGCCCCCTTGCATCCTACCTGCGCGATCATTACGTGGGTTTGTACTGTTTGATTGCCAATGAAGAAAACCGCGCTGCTGTGATGGATTACATTTCAGAATATTGGGAAATCAGAACGAATGGCGGAAGCGTACAGATACCGTGGCTTTATGTGATTGATCCGAACAAACCGGGTCAATCCATCAGATCGACTTATGACCGGCAGACCGAAGCAGAATTGTTACAATTCATTACACTCGACTTGCCGAATTTCAATGACCCGATTGCTTTGGGAGAAAAATATGTGACTGTTTTGGGTCATATCCTGCAAATAACAAATCAAACCATAAACGAACAAATTCAAATATTTACGCTGACGGGACAAAGGGTGTTTTCAATCCGTAAAACCGATTTTACCGTCAACATCGATGTTTCAAAATTTCCCAAAGGCATACTGATCATTCAAAGTACGTCGGGATGGAGTTCAAAGGTTTTCATCAAATAATGGACACAATATGCAAAAAAATCCCTTTCTAACATTTAACCGTTAAAAAGGGATCAAAAACAATTTACAATGAAAAGCCCAGTATGTTATATAAGCGTTAATAACCGGATTTGTGGTTATTTGAAATTTATATTACCGTGTTTTGCCGAAATATCGACAATTGCAGATGGATTGGTTGCACTTCCCATCGTTCCACTGAACTCAATGGAATTTCTTTGAGATTTGAAATTGTTCATGGTCAAACTTCCGGTATGGATTCCGGAGAACTGTGTATGAATATTGGCTTTGAAACTGTGCCGGTTGTCAAGCCCTAACTTGATGGTTGAAAAATTCGAATCGACTTTTATCCGCGAAAACCGGGGAGAAATATTGGAAATGTCCAATGTGCCGTGGTTAAACTCCGCACCCACAAAACTATCCTCAAGATTATCGATCCGGATTGTGGTAAACGATGTTTTTATGTCTAAGTCAGTAATCGTACCGATTTGAAAACCATCGTGTTTTGATTCAACCTTCATCCGGTTTGACTTGCCGATTTTGATTTTGGAAAAACTACAGTTTAGCTTGAGGTCATTGCAGGTATTGATGGTAATATTTCCATGTTTATTTTCAATCGTGACATCAGCAAGCGAATTGGCCTCCAAATCCCCAAATTCCAAGTTGACATTCATCGGTTTGATTACATTTTCCACATGGATATTTCCGAATTTATTCACTAAATTCAATGTTACGCTTTTAGGAGCAACTATGGTGTAGTTGGTGTTTCGTCCGCAATTGTTACAGTTGATATTTCGCATGACTGTTTCTGCAGTAACCTGATCTCCTCTTTGCGCAAATTCGATAGAGATTGCCTCTGCTAATTCTTTAGCTAAAGCATCTGTTTGTCCTTTTCCGGTAATTTCGATCACAAACGAAATTTTGTTTTCCGTACCTTCTACGATTCGAATGTTCCCAAACTTGTTTTCAACGCGCAAACCGGCATTTGCACCAATTGAAAACTCTCTACGGACTTCTCTCTTAAATTCCTTTAAGCCAGTCTCATCGGAGGCAATCACATACGATGCCAAAATACTTACAAAAAATGTAAAAAAAATCTTTTTCATATTTAATAATTTTAAAATAAGTTAATAATCATTGTGTTAATAAGTTTTGAATATGTTCCAATGCTTCAATTTTGGTAGAATATACCATGACAATAAAAGGAATATTATTTTCTCCCGAATCCTGAATGTAAGCTTCTGCTTCTTGTTGCATGGTTTCCATATCACGGATAAGGGTATTCCTGTTTTCTTCGTCTAAATTGGTGAGTAGTTGTTCGATGCGATAGATTTTGTCCTGAAGTTGCATGGTGTAATATGATTGTACTTCAGACAAGGATTCTGTTTCCATTTCGGGTTGGATGATGTCCTTGATAAAGAAGATCGCTCCTGCAAATACAGCCGCAACAGACACATAGCTGATTATTCTGCGGATGGAGACTTGTTTTTTCTCACCGGCAGCCTGCAACTTTCCGGCAAACCTTTCGCGATGACCTGTCAAAGGTTCGCCATCGAATATATCTACGGCATGTTTCTTGATCTTGTTTTCGAGTTTATTAATCATATGCGTAAATTTGATGTTTTAATAATTTTCGTAATTTCAGGATGCCTCTTTGATATTGTACCCGAGCAGTCGAAGCATTGATCTTCAATTGACCGGCAATATCGGCAAAGCTCATTTCTTCAAATAGACGGAGCGTGATAATATGTTTGTAAGCGTTTGATAACCGGCTGATCCCTACTTTGATGTCATCAACCGACAAATTATATTCTTCTCCGTTTTCATCTGTCTCGTCTTCGATATCCGATTCCATATCGTCTTCTAAAGACACCATCCATTCTTTTCTTTTGCGAAGTAGATCAATCGCTTGATTTACAGCAATTCGTCTGAGTCTTCGCGTCATCGAGCCAATGTCATCATGTAAGAGTCCGGTGTTGGAATAAACTTTCAACAACGTATCGTGCATGATTTCTTCAGCCTCATCCCGATTGCCTGTTATGGCATAAGCGCTTTGATAGACCGGTTTGTAAAATAAATCATAGAACGCCATCTGCGATTTCTTTTCTTTTTTTTGAACTCCCTTAATAATATATAAGTAGTGAAGCATATTTGGTCTCTTTGATTCAATATTTTGACTCTGATATATTTTTACTCTTCTACACTTATGACGTATCGAAATTGCATTTGTTACATTTTTTTCTTCTTCGTGTATGGATTACAAGAAAATTTATCTATTTTTGCCCTTAATATCTTGACTTATTAACTAAAAAAAATATTTAATCATGAGACAGTTTTTTGTTGTATCGTTTATAATGATTGCATTGACAACTTCCGGTCAAAAACTTTCCGTTGCATGGGAAGAACTGACTGCTCCCGAATTTGTCACAGCGGTGAAACAATCTAATGGCGTATGTATCATACCCATGGGGGTTATTGAAAAGCATGGACCGCACTTGCCTTTGGGAACCGATGTATTGACCTCGCGTGATATAGCACGCCGCGCAGCCGAAAAAGAATATTGCATCGTTTTTCCGTATCACTTTTTCGGCCAAATCTTTGAAGCAAAACAGCAACCCGGTACGCTCGCATATAGCAACGAATTGTTATTCAAATTTCTCGAAGAGACTTGTGAAGAGATTTCCCGGAACGGCATCAAGAAAATCATTCTCGTGAACGGCCACGGCGGAAACGGCAATTTTCTGCAATACTTCTGCCAGATGCAATTAGCCACGCCGAAAGACTATGCTGTGTTTTTGTTCCAACCATCCGTCGACGCCGAAACACGTACAAAGATTGCAAGTATGCGAAAAACCACCGTAGGCGGCCATGCCGACGAAATGGAAACAAGTTCAGTATTATCTATCCGGCCCGACTTAGTGAAACTCAACACTGCAACAAGCCAGTCCGGAGCAGATTTGAACCGTTTGTCCATTGATAATGCATATACCGGCATTTGGTGGTATGCAAAATATCCCAACCATTACGCCGGCGATGCAAAAGACGCCAATGCTGCGTTGGGTGAAATCAGTAATAACCAGCGGGTTGAGCAATTGTCTCAAGTCATCAAAGCAATCAAAGCCGACAATACCACCATCCGCCTTCAAAACGAATTTTTCAAAGAAACACTGAATCCGCTCGAAACAACAGTGAAATAATCGGAATTATTACTCTGACAACAATGATATTAATCAAATACCCTGCCGAAAACGATTGGCCTGCTTTGCAGGTGCGTCCGGAAATTGATATGACCATGTTGTTTGATACGGTTCGGGTTGTTTTGGACAAAGTACGGATTGAAGGTGATGCGGGTATACGGTATTATGGCAATCTGTATGATAAGGTAGATATCTGCGATTTTGCCGTATCACAAGCAGAAATACGCGAAGCAGAGTCGATTGTTTCCGACGACTTGAAAAAGGCTATTTGTATCGCCTGTTCCAATATTGAAAAGTTTCATTCAGCACAGGCAAGACCGGAATTGAAAGTCGAAACCATGCCGGGTGTAACCTGTTGGCAAAAATCCGTACCCATCGAAAAGGTCGGATTATACATTCCGGGTGGGACAGCTCCGTTATTTTCGTCGGTACTGATGCTGGCAATTCCCGCACGGATTGCAGGTTGCCGGGAAATAGTTCTTTGTACGCCGCCTAACAGAGAAGGAAAAATTCATCCGGCCATACTGTATGCTGCGCAGGTTTCCGGTGTGCATAAGATTTTTAAAATAGGTGGGATACAGGCCATTGCAGCAATGAGTTATGGTACTGAAAGTGTTCCGGGGGTTTACAAGATTTTTGGACCGGGCAACCAGTATGTCACGGCAGCCAAGCAACTTGTCAGCCTGAAAGATGTAGCCATTGATATGCCTGCAGGCCCTTCGGAAGTCGAAATCATTGCCGACGATTCGGCAAATCCCGTATTTATTGCGTCCGATTTCCTGTCGCAAGCTGAACATGGCATCGACAGTCAGTCAATTTTGTTAACGGTTTCCGAATCATTGGCAGAGCGTGTTATTTTGGAAATAGAACGGCAGTCGAGCCGGTTACAGCGAAAGGATTATATAGAAAAATCGTTGGAAAACAGCAAGGTTATTCTATTGAAAGATAAGGATGAACTCATTCGTTTTACGAATCAATATGCACCCGAACATTTGATTATTCATACCACCGATTACCGCGAGATAAAAGATCAAATCCTGAATGCCGGAAGTGTATTTCTCGGTGCCTATACACCTGAAAGCGCAGGCGATTATGCTTCGGGAACCAATCACACATTGCCGACCAAAGGTTACGCGAAGATGTTTAGCGGTGTGAATTTGGACAGTTTTGTGAAGAAAATCACTTTTCAGGAGATTACCGCAGAGGGACTTAAGACATTAGGTCCGGTCATTGAAATCATGGCCGAAAATGAACAATTGGATGCGCATAAAAATGCGGTGACGGTTAGGTTGGCAAATGGTTAGTAGTAGTTGGTTTTATTGGGTTATTTAAAAAAAGAAGTGAATATATGGACATTACAAAATTGATTCGGGACAATATACGCCGGTTGAAGCCTTATTCCTGTGCACGAAACGAGTTTAAAGGGGAGGCTTCCATCTATTTAGATGCGAATGAAAACCCGTTGAATACGCCTTATAACCGCTATCCCGATCCTTTGCAGGAATCCTTGAAAGCCAAGATAGCACGGATAAAAAATGTGCGGGCGTCGCAAATCATGATGGGAGTCGGCAGCGATGAACCGATTGATCTGATTATCCGCATCTTCTGTGAGCCGGGGCAGGATAATATCGTAGCAATCGACCCGACTTACGGCATGTATCAGGTTTGTGCTGATATTAACAATGTGGAATACAGGAAAGTACTCTTACATGCCGACTACTCGCTTGACGCCGGTCAATTATTAAACGCAGTCGACGGGCAGTCCAAAATCATTTTCCTCTGTTCGCCGAATAATCCAACCGGAAACCTGTTGAATCATACGGAAATGGAAAAGGTGATAACCGGTTTCAATGGAATTGTGGTTGTAGACGAGGCTTATATTGATTTTTCACCGGATGCTTCCCTATTAAAAGTTTTGGATCATTATCCGAATTTAATCGTTTTACAGACATTTTCAAAGGCGTGGGGGATGGCTTCGGTACGTTGCGGCATGGCTTTTGCTTCCGAAGAGATTATCGGCTATTTAAATAAGGTGAAATATCCCTATAATCTCAATCTGTTGACACAGAGCTTTGTAGGTAAGCAGCTTGATTTCGAATCCCGGAAAAACCGGTGGGTGGAGATGATCATCGATCAAAGAACTTCATTAGCAAAGCAATTGACAGACTTGCCCCGGATAGAGAAAGTCTATCCTTCGGATGCCAATTTTTTATTGGTAAAAGTTCAGGATGCCAATCAATTATACAACCAATTGGTTGAACAGGGCATCGTTGTCCGAAACCGGAATGGAATTTCTCTCTGTTTAGGTTGCCTGCGTATTACCGTAGGCACAAGGGAGGAGAATGAAGAACTTCTGAACGTTATAAGCGCTTTGAATGATCCGCTTCACAATTCAGGGATTGAAATGCGAAAGGCAGTTGTCAAACGCACCACCAACGAAACCGATATTTATATCAGCCTTGATATCGACGGCACAGGTCAAACCGACATATCAACCGGACTTGGTTTTTTTGATCATCTGCTCGACCAAATCGGAAGACATTCCGGTATGGATCTAACAATCCGTGTAAGAGGAGATTTACATGTAGATGAACACCATACCGTTGAAGATACTGCCATAGCTTTAGGCGAAGCCTTGTGGAAAGCCTTAGGCAGCAAGCGCGGTATCGAACGCTACGGTTTCTGTTTACCGATGGACGATTGCCTGTGCAGTGTCGCGCTCGACTTTGGAGGTCGTTCCTGGTTGGTTTATGACACCAACTTTAATCGCGAAAAAATAGGAGAAATGCCTACCGAAATGCTCAGGCATTTTTTCAAATCATTAAGCGACACAGCCAAGATGAACCTGAATATCAAAGCCGAAGGTGAAAACGAACACCATAAAGCCGAAGGCATCTTCAAAGCCTTTGCCAGGGCTATCAAAATGGCTATCCGGCGCGACGCTCATAACAACGAACTACCCAGCACGAAAGGAATGCTTTGAAGTTCATCAATTATTGTTCAATATACTGATGAATAAAATAGAATTATTTTATGGTATATTGAATAATTCTTTATTTTGGCGCCGGAAAATAAAAAATCGGAATTTTACAATTTAGGCAACTCCCAAGGGGCACGGTAATAGGCTTTCGCTAAGGCATTGGCTTCGCAATCGTTGATAAACTGGCTGTTGGCTTCGTCCCAACGGACTTCGCGCTGCAAGCGGCAGGATATATTACCCAGATGAGACATGATGGCTATACGCGCTCCGATGGCTATATCACAGTTAGGCAGTTGACGGCTTTTGATGCAATTCAGGAAATTTCCGACATGGTTGTGTAGCCCTCTGCCTTCTCCTTTTTTAAACGGAACAGCTTCCATACGGGGTACATTGTTGGCTACCACAGGAATGACTTCCCAGCCTTGACGTGACAGGAGCATTGTCCCATTTTCGCCGTAGAAAGCCAAGCCTTCTTTTCTGTCGTAAAGTCCGTGATTGACTCCGCAAGCATGATCCCAAATGATATTCACATTTTTATAAGCATACGTCACCATAAGTGTATCAGGTGTTTCCATTGCATCATCCGGGTAAGCGAATTTGCCGCCTCCACTGAATATGCGTTCCGGCAAACCCAAGCCCAACCCTTCGACAGCATAATCCAACAAGTGAACCCCCCAGTCAGCCATCAGACCTCCGGCATAATCCCAGAAGAAACGGAAGTTATAATGAAAACGGTATTCATTAAACCTTCTTTCCGGAGCCGGACCTAACCACATATTATAATCAACACCGGCCGGTGGCAAACTGTCGGGTTTTTTGGGCAGTGTGGGTTTATTGTCCTGATAAGCCCATACTTTCACGGTACGAACTTTTCCCAGATGGCCTGCAAATAGATACGCTACCGCTTCGTCCCAGTGCGGGTCGCTCCGCTGCCATTGTCCTACGGTTGCAATCCGGTTGTATTTGCGAATCGCTTTTACCATCAAATTACACTCCTCAATGGTGTTGGAAAGGGGTTTTTCGACAAAAACATCTTTACCTGCCTGTGCAGCCATAATCGTTGGCAGGCAGTGCCAATGGTCGGGTGTACCGATAATAACGGCATCCACATCCTTGTTGTCAATAATCCGTCGCCAATCTTTGTAAAGATTAGGCACTTTTTTATTCGTCTTTTTCAATACATCGTCGGCACGTTTGTTTAACCATTCATCGTCGACATCGCAAAGGGCGACACATTCAACTTCCGGGTAATTGAGAAAGGTGTTCAAATTGGCAAACCCTTGACTGCGACATCCCATTAACGCAACTCTTACTTTATTGCTTGGTGCGGTTTGTCCGTAAATGGAACTGTATGTGCTTCCCATCAGTGGAGTTAATCCCAAGGTTGCAGCCGAAGCAGCAGACTTTTGTAAAAAATTTCTTCTGTTCATGATTGTGTATCTTTGTTTTGTTAATATATTTTTTTTGATTCTGACTGACAAATGTACGGGATTATTTCTAATTAAAAATAATTTAACCGTATTTTTTTTCAATTATCGAAATCTGACCCGCTATCGCTCTTACTTTCTTACTTTCTTACTTTCTTACAGTCTTACTTTCTTTCGGTCTTACGGTCTTACGGTCTTACTTTCTTACGGTCTCACAATCTCCCCATACTCCGGAATCTCCTTCAGATACGAATAGGTCGATCCATCTTCATGTATCCGGCAACAATAGTGTTCCAATCCATTGGTTACGATCAAAAGTCCAACATGCAGACAGATATTATACCGGGTGATTTGTTCAAATACTTCCCGGGTCACCGGAACGGAGGGCGCTTTATATTCTATGATAACAATAGGCTCAAGGTATTGATTGTACACAACGGTATCGCATCGATGCGACGTGTTTTTCAATGATACGGTCACCTCGTTTGCAATCCGTTCTTGCGGGTATTTTTTTTCTGTAACCAGGTAATTAATAAAGTGCTGACGCACCCATTCTTCCGGAGTTAAAATTACATTTTTCACCCTGACCCTATCAAAAATCATAAGCTTTCCTTTGATTACAGATAATTTTTTTGGATAATTTGGTAGATTTAACGCTTGCATTGCTTATTTTTGCTCCTTGAATTGGCATCAAAGATAAAATAAATATGAAGACGAAACAAGAAATTGTTGAAAACTGGCTGCCTCGCTACACAGAAAGGAAGTTGGAAGAATTTACCGATTATATCCTTTTGACGAATTTCACAAAATATGTGGAACTCTTTTCTAAGTTTTTTGATGTCCCCATCATTGGACTACAAAGTTCGATGCCCAGCGCTTCGTACGAGAAAATTACCATTATCAATTTCGGCATGGGAAGCGCCAATGCTGCTACCATCATGGATTTACTGTCGGCTGTTCTACCCAAATCCGTATTATTTCTGGGTAAATGCGGAGGATTGAAGACTTCTAATAATTTGGGCGACTACCTTTTGCCCATCGCTGCCATTCGCGGCGAAGGCACATCGAACGATTATCTGCCCCCCGAAGTACCTTCTTTACCGGCATTTTCCATGTTACGCGCGATATCGTCGGCTATCCGCGACAAAGGTAAAGACTATTGGACCGGCACGGTTTATACCTCCAATCGCCGTGTCTGGGAATACGATAACAATTTTAAGGATTACTTGAAATCGACCCATGCCACCGGAATCGATATGGAAACAGCCACCTTGTTTACTGCCGGCTTTGCCAATAAAATCCCTACCGGTGCATTGCTGATGATCTCCGATAAACCAATGGAAGCCGATGGCGTCAAAACAGTAGAAAGCGACCGGATTGTTACTCAAAATTTTGTCACGGAACATGTGGAATTAGGCATCGAAGCGCTCAAGCAGATCATTGATAAAAAACAAACTGTCCGCCACCTGAGATTCAGTTGGTAAAATATGATTATCCCAAATGGCTAAGAAAGAATATACCTACGAAGATATCTGCCGGGATATAAAATCCCGCAATTATTATCCTGTCTATTTTTTAATGGGCGAAGAACCTTATTTTATCGACCGGATAACAGATTTACTCCTGAATAACGTATTAAAAGAAGATGAAATCGATTTTAACCGGATTGTCTTGTATGGCGCCGATTCGACATGGTTCGATGTATTGAATGCAGCGAGGAAATTCCCCATGATGTCTGATTATCAATTGGTCGTTGTCCGCGAAGCTCAGTTAATGGACGAAAGGTTGGCTGCAAATAAATTAGAATTGCTTTCCAACTATATGAAAAATCCATTGAAATCGACCATATTGGTTATCAACTACAAATACAAAATGCTCGACCGCCGGAAATCATTGGCCACAGCCATCGAAAAAAACGGTATTCTATTTGATTCGAAAAAAATAAAGGAATATAAATTGCCTGAATTTATTACGCAATCATTGCGGCAACGTTCGATTGAAGCCGACCGTAAAGCAATTCAAATTCTGGCAGACTATTTAGGAGATGATCTGGCTTTATTGAACAAGGAATTAGACAAATTACTTGTGTTATTGACCAACCTGCCGGTCAAAAAAATCACACCCGAATTAATCGAAAAAAATGTGGGGATCAGCAAGGATTTCAATAATTTTGAATTAAAAAGCGCCATTGCCAATAAAGACATCCTCAAAGCAAACCGGATTGCTCAATATTTTGTCCGGAATCCCAAACTACATTCAATTCAAATGGTCTTACCTGCTATTCATGATTTTTTTACCAATCTGCTGATTTGTCATTATGCAAAGGACAAGACGGATGCGAACCTCATGAGTCTTTTGGGCTTTCATCATCCCATTCAGTTAAAAGATTATCAGGCAGGGCTGCGCCACTTTTCCGCCTTAAAGGCTTTTAATGCCATTCACGAGGTACGTTTAGCCGATGCCCGTTCGAAAGGAATTGACGCCACTTCTTCGTTGAACAGTAGCGATATTTTGAAAGTGTTGTTATATAAGATTTTACACTAAATATGTTTTAAAAAAATACGATTATAAAAGAAACAGAGGTTATTTTTGATATTAAAATTTAAACTAAAATGGATCACATGATGAATAACACCACATCAAGGCGCGACTTTATCACAAAGTTGGCTATGACGGCAGCCGGGGTAAGCCTTAGCGCCAAAGCATTTCCCTTACAGGGCAACATAATCGGCGCAAATGAAAAAATCAGGGTAGGGTTTATTGGCGTTGGAAACCGCGGTTCGCAGCTAATGGGACTGTTTATGGGTAATCCCGATTGCGAAGTGGCAGCTCTTTGCGATGTTTATGAGCCATTTATGTCACGCAAACCTGACGATATCAGTCCCCGCTACGTGAAAGAATTGGGAGCGCGATTACCCAAAATGGGTGAACAGTTTGCACAAAAGCCCACCCTATACAAAGACTGGCAGAAACTACTTGAAGACAAAAGCATTGATGCAGTTGTGATTGCCACTCCCGACCATTGGCACGCACTTCAAACGATTTCAGCCATACAGGCGGGAAAAGATGTATATGTCGAAAAACCACTGACCATCACTCTTTCAGAAGGACGTAAAATGGTGGAAGCGCAGGCAGCGAGCAAACAAGTAGTCGCTGTCGGGCTTAACAGGCGGGGAAATGTATTTTATCAAAAGCTGGCGCAGGAAATACCGGCCGGAAAAATCGGAAAGGTTACCGTTGCACGTGCTGCGCGGATTGATGCAATGTTCCCCGACGGCATAGGGAAAATGAGACCGGAAAATCCTCCGTCCAATTTAGACTGGGATGCCTGGTTGGGTCCGCGGGCTTACCGTCCGTACCAATACAATATCGCACCCTACAAATTCCGCTGGTGGAGCGACTATTCATCGCAGATGGGTAACTGGGGCGTACATTATATGGATGCAATTCGCTGGTTGATGGGCGAAAAGGCGCCGATAGCCATCACGGCATGCGGAGGTAAATACGCCCTGACGCACGACGGAGATATCCCGGATACCATGCAGGTCATTTACGAATTTGCATCGGGCGCCATGATTACTTTTTCAATATTTGAATCGAGCAGCGCGGGTTTTTTGCAGTCGCATGAAGTGGAACTGCGTGGCACCAAAGCCACATTGTTTGCCGGCGAAAGCGGTTACCGGATTGTACCCAACCGACCCGGCCAATTCCAAACATGGAAAGAAATGATGGAAGCCGAAGAAGAAAAGCAAACCAACGAGATGTTAAGCGATGGTTCAAGCGGTGATAGCAGCAAAATTTTAGTCAGAAACTTCCTGGATTGCATCAAATCACGCCAAACACCTTTATGTACATTGGAAGAAGGACATCGTTCCACCACCTTCGCCCACTTAGCCAATATTGCGCTGGCAACCAAAGAGCGACTGCAATGGGATCCCGAAAAGGAACGCTTCACCAACCATACAAAAGCGAATGAACTCCTGCACTACAACTATCGAAGCCGGTGGAAAATGTTAGGACTTTGAAAAGTGTTTAGTTTTTTACACGCTTAAAAATCACCGAAAAGATGACCTCTGAGCAACTTATCGAAGAATGCCTAAAAACCTGTGGACATGATTTCGCCAAAACCCGGGCGGAACGTGTCGTATCCACCCAATCATTGCCGGTATTATGGGGGCTTATCGAAAATTGCAAGCAGCTGAATCTACCCAAAGCTGATTTAGAAAAACTCGAATTCCGTTCCGCCTATATACTCGAAGCCGTATATTTGAAAGATTCACAATCGTTTACCCCATTTCTGCCCCGTTTTTTCGAGATTTTTCCATCAGTCACCAACGGCAGTATGAGGCGTCATTTCTCCAAAATTTGTTTTTTTGCAATCAAAAAAGGATATTCCCCACCCAATGTTGAAGCGATTGCCACCGCCTGCGCCGATTGGATTATTGACCTCCATACGCGTGTTGCCGTCAAAGTCTGGGCATTAGATATCCTTTTCGAATTTTCAAAAACCGAAAAATGGCTCAAAGAACTACTCCCCGAAATCATTGAATCCATATCCAAAAATCCTTCACAAGGGATGTTAGTCCGTCTGCGTAGAATTAAAAACAACTTGTCTGTACCTTGATTCTTACTTTCCCGCCGTTGAAAACGAATAGGGCAAATCGGATTGTTGGGTGCCTCTGTTGAGGTTCGGGTTGTCGCTCATTTGGAATTTCATTATACCTCCCTGCTGTAAATCACTATGTTTCAAGTAATTTTTCGTATAAGGACGGTTGTTGAAATCAAGAGATTGAATATATTTGTTTATGGCGTTGTTGTCCTGCGCTTCGATGACCAATTCCTTGCCATTCTCAAATTTTAGTGTAGCTTTCGGGAACAAAGGAGATCCGAGTATGTATTCGTCCGAACCCGGACAAACCGGATAAAATCCAAGCGCACTGAACACATACCATGCAGATGTCTGTCCGTTGTCTTCATCGCCGCAATAACCGTCGGGCGTTGGGGAATACAGTTGATCCATCACGCGGCGCGACCAGTATTGCGCTTTCCACGGTTCGCCGGCATAGTTGTACAGATAGATCATGTGTTGGACAGGTTGGTTTCCATGTGCATAATTGCCCATGTTCATCACCTGCATTTCACGTATTTCGTGGATGACGATGCGATAATAACTCTCGTCGTAAACCGGAGGAACGGCAAAAACCGAATCCAGCATCCC
>JAIRJR010000179.1 GCA_031260575.1 Tannerella sp. | reverse complement strand
TTTGCCATTGATTTTTTCCAATTTCACCTGTCCCTGGTCTAATAAGTCTTTGGAATTGGCTTCAAAATAGGTACGAAGCGAATCGGCAGCAGCCGACCGGATAACCATCTCTTCATCTTTGGCCCATCCCCTGACAATTTCCAACACAACTTTCTGCATAAAAGCCGGATCTTGCGACAAAGGTTGTATATTTGATTGTACGATTTTCCCTGTGATCAAATCGGTTAATGCGCTTTTGAAGTCTTCAAGAAATTGTGCGGCATACAACTTCAGTTCGCTTTCCGCATTTTTCTTAATTCCGGCTGCCTGCTTTTCGGCAGTTGACAGGATACGATCAGCTTCTATTTCTGCATTTTGCAGGATGATATTTTTCTGCTCGTTGGCGATGGCGATGATACGATCTGCTTCTTCATTCCCTTTTTCTACCCCTTCGCGGTAAATTTTGTCTGTGAGTTCTTGGATTTTAACGTCCATATAGTAATTTTTTTTGTTTATTTTCTATGTTATCGGTTACAAAGATAGACATAACTTTAAAAAATCCCAAAAAAAAATCAGGTTTAGCACATAATTTCAGGGTTGAATATGGATGATAAAGCAAAAAATCAGCTTGAACAATACCCTATTAGGAAGACGAATACCACAGAAAACGGAGCGAAGCAATCCATGAGTGATGTAACTCATGGGATTGCTTCGCATTGTATCATCCGTAAAAACTATGTATCAATACGTTATCTGTTTTTCATCCTTCATTTCTTTCTCATCGATTTTATGAATGTCTAATAAACGCCATGCATAGAAGATGTATGCCAATACAAAGGGTATCAGAAATGATACGTACATCATGGTCTTTAATGTGAAATAACTGGACGAACTGTTGTAGATTGTCAACGAACTTTGGAGATCGACCGTCGATGGGTAAAAGGCGGTATTGTTCCAGCCGGCGCACAGCAAAAGCGCCAAAACCGTCAGTACGGTTCCGCAACCTGCCAACCATATTCCTTTGGTAAAAAATTTTGATAGGAGCGTTTGAATGATACCCCAAAGTACCAATACGACACCAACCAACATAATCACCAATACTACAGGCATCTGCAAGAGATTGTTCAGGTATTTGTAAGGTTGCATAAACACTTCTTCGGTATCGGGATTGACGGCAAATCCTTCAGACAGAATCAATCGTCCCACAAAAGTCAAAAAGAACACAAGGAATAATGCGGTTTCGATCCACAATTGTTTGCGGCATCGGAAATCAATCACGTTGTCGTTTACATTATTGATAAAATAGAGAAGCGCCAATACACGCGAAAGGAAAAATACGGCCAGTCCCAGAAACAGGTTCCATACCACAAAAGCAGCTTCCAAACCATGCCATGCAGTTGCCCAGTGCGAAATCACGGGCATACCCATGTCTGTAATATTGGCTTTATTGACAAAAAACTCGGCGCCGTTAAAAAATGTACCGACAGCTGTTCCAATCAGAATAGGCCCCAGCATCCCATTGAGAATCAAAAATACCTGATAGGTTTTCTTTCCTAGCAAATTCCCCTTCTGAGACTGAAACTCGTAAGAAACGGCTTGTAAAACGAAGCAAAGCAGAATCAATAGCCAAACCCAGTACGCACCTCCGAAACTTGTGGAGTAAAACAATGGGAATGAGGCGAAAAAAGCGCCTCCAAAGGTCACTAATGTGGTGAATGTGAATCCCCATTTCCGGCCTGTCGAGTTGATCAGCATCTTTTGCTGAAGCTCTGTTTTACCGATGGTAAACAATAACGACTGACCTCCCTGCACAAACATCAGAAATACAAGCAGGGCGCCCAGCAATGAAATCAGAAACCACCAATAATGTTGTAAAAATAAATATGTTATGTTCATAATCTGCAATTATTAATTGTTATTTATTATTGATTCATTGTCAATTGTCAATTGAGTATTGTCATCGGGTAGATCCGGACCTTTTTGAATTGCTTTCACCATAATGCGGATTTCGGCAAATAAAAGGACTGAAAATAATATCAAAAACAAGAAAAACGTAAATTGTACGGAAGAAGCTGACAGTTTGGATACTGCCACATGGGTTGGTAACAAATCCTGGATAGCCCAGGGTTGACGCCCTACTTCTGCAACAACCCAACCGGCTTGCCCCGCCAGATAAGCCAAAGGAATCGACAGCAGGCAAGTCCATTGCAACCATTTGCTTTTGAGGTATTTGTCTTTTTTGTTGAATAAAAGTACAACGACAAACATCAAGATAAAATACGCTCCCAGAAGCACCATGATGCGAAATGAATAAAATGTCAAAGGAACGGATGGTATCAATTGGGATGGATCTTTGATATATCCATATCCAAAATATTTGAAATTCTCCTCTAAAGTAGCTTTGTGCATGATTGCCGCTTCGTTATCCTTCTCTTTTACAGCTTGCCGGTAACCGGCTAATGCACCGATCGCAACTTTTCCGCGAGCGATTTTTTCATTGGCTGACATAGCAGTTCCACTTCCTGTCCGGTAGCCTCCATCCAACAAATCGGCAATGCCCGGGACATACGCATTCAAATTGCGGTCGGTCAGGTAGGAAAGCAATTTAGGAAATTCGAGTTTGAAAAGGAAAGGGTCTACCGCATCGTTGTAGCTCTTTTTTGCCGGATTAAGCACACCAATAGCCACTAAACCAACGCCTTCAGATCCTTTATACAGACCTTCCATCGCTGCTAACTTCATCGGTTGATACCGTGCCACGCAATAGGCCGATCCGTCGCCTGTCCACACAAGTAGAAGCGATGCAATTAAACCCGTGATGGAACCTATTTTGATGCTTGTCAGTGCAAATTTCGTTTGCCTTTTTTTAAGAAGGAACCAACTGCTTATCCCAACAACAAAAACGCCTCCCAAAACCCAGGCGGAAAGCACTGTATGGAAAAACTTGTTGATTGCCATCGGTGACAGGGCTACTGCCCAGAAGTCGAACATCTCACTTCTGACTGTATCGGGATTAAACTGCATACCCACGGGATACTGCATCCAAGCGTTTGCAACCAGAATCCAAACAGCCGAAAAGGTAGCGCCAAGAACAGTAAGCCAGGTCGCCGTTAAGTGAACGCGCTTGCTTACTTTGTTCCATCCAAAGAACATAATTGCAATAAAAGTAGCCTCCATAAAAAAAGCGACAATGCCTTCGATCGCCAAAGGCGCTCCAAAGATGTCGCCGACAAACCAACTGTAATTCGACCAGTTGGTGCCGAACTCAAATTCCAAGATAAGGCCTGTAGCCACTCCGATTGCAAAATTTATACCAAACAATTTCATCCAGAACTTAGCGGTATTCTTCCAAAATTCGTCGCCCGTCCTGAGATAAATTGTTTCCATCACTGCCATTATTACCCCCAGCCCAAGAGTAAGCGGTACAAATATCCAGTGATAAATCGCGGTAAGGGCAAATTGCGCCCTCGACCAGTCAATCAATGAGGAATCAATGTTTTCTACCATAATCAAATATATTTAGGGTGTTGTATGATTTATTAATTCTTTGGATACATAATCTTCTTTTTCGGCGACCGTATCAAATTGATTCAAAAAACGGGGAAAGAAAAAAAGCCTGAGTACGACAAACATAATAAACAACTTAATCAGGATGATGATCCAAAGTTGCCTCCCCCATTCCATTGCCCTAAAACCGTCATAATAGAAACGAAAGATTCGTACCGGTAGAATAGCTTTTCTCATTTTTGTTATCAATTAGTCATTCGAAATTATCTATTCCTTTTTTATATTATTACATATATTAGTCAAATAATCAATCGTAATTCAAAAATGTCATTATCAAAAATGCAAAAATATAAAAAAAATGAATACGTAGTGTTTTTTTTAAAAAAAAATGTACAATTGTTTTTTTTGATTTTTCAATCCAAATCTATAACGGTTATGCCTGTACCGCCAAATTGAACGTGTTCATCGCAGAAATGCCTGATACCGGGAGTGGTTTGCAGGTAGTTACGAATCAGTTCGCGTAAAATACCGTTTCCTGTTCCGTGTAAAATCCGGATGCGGCTTGCATTAATTTGGATGGCGTCGTCGATAAAATACATGACAGCCTGTAAGGCTTCATCTCCCCTCATGCCGCGAACATCAATATCCGGTTTGAAATGTAATTTTTTCTCATGGAGGCTATCGGCGGTTTGTCGGCTGATGAAGGTGATTTTTACGGGTTCTTTTTTGATTTGGGCTTTATCCGCTTTTTCAAGTTGGCTGATTTTGACTGTTGTTTTGATCATGCCGAAAGCTACAATTGCATGTTTATCACTGATTTCGAGGATTTCGCCCACAGCTTGCCGGTCTTTGAGACGGACGGCATCACCGGGTGAAAGGGGTTTAAGGTCTTGGGGCGCAGACTTTCTTCGGTTTATCGGATTTTCAATATCAGTCGATTTCTGTCGATTCTTTCGTTTAGGATGGATTCCGCCATGCTTACCTGTTTGACGGCTTTCTTCAATCTTCCGGTTTTCAGTTGTTTCCATTTCCACCACCTCTTTACGGAAATCGTCGAACGAACGGCGGATGGTTTTGGTTTGTTCTTTTTCGGCATTGACTTCTTTAATTTCACGGATGGTTTGTTCGATTTTCGCGTTGGTGCCGGCAAGTATTTGAGTGGCTTGTGTTTTGGCTGTATTTAAAATTTCCTTCCGCTGCCGGTTGATGGTTTCAAGTTCCTGTTCATAGCGAGCGGTCAATGCTTCCAATTTCTTTTCCTGCGAACGGATATTTTGCCGCTTGGTTTCCCAGTAACGTTTATCCCGAACGATGTCTTGCAGGTATTTATCCAAATCGATATAAGCAGAACCCACTTTTTGGGATGCATCGGTTATGACATCTTCGGGGAGTCCGATCTTCCGGGCAATCTCAATGGCAAACGAGCTTCCCGGATGGCCGATTGACAGTTTGAAAAGCGGCTGCATCAGATGCCGGTCGTAAAGCATCGCTCCATTGATGATTCCTTCAGTGGTTTCGGCCATCTGTTTGAGGTTGTGATAATGGGTGGTGATAACGCCGAAACTCCTGTTCCGGTTAAACCGTTCCAATAATGCTTCTGCGAGAGCGCCTCCAATCACCGGTTCCGTTCCACTTCCAAATTCGTCGATAAGCAACAATGCGTTTTCGTTGCCGTTGCGAAAAAAGAATTTCATGTTGATCAGGTGCGAACTGTAAGTACTCAAGTCGTTTTCAATGCTTTGTTCATCGCCTATGTCAATGAAAATCCGGGTGAACAAACCGGTACGCGATTGTTCGTGTAAAGGGATCAGTAAGCCGCATTGAAGCATATATTGCAATAACCCGACTGTTTTAAGGCAGACGGACTTACCCCCGGCGTTGGGACCGGATATCACCAACAACCGTTCTGTACCGGCCAGGGTGATATCTAAAGGTTCGACCGGTTTATTTTGCTTTTGCAAAGAAAGGAACAACAATGGATGAACGGCACGTGTCCATTCAATCAGAGGCCTGTCTTCGACAACCGGTTGAATTGCATTGATTTGTCCGGCAAAAAGCGCTTTGGCACGGATAAAGTCTATTTCGCCCATAAATTCGTACGAATGAAGCATATCCGGAACAAGCGGACGAACCGAATCCGTAAATACAGTCAGGATACGGACGATTTCCTTTCTTTCCATATTTTCCAATTCGCGAATTCGGTTATTAGATTCCACAACAGCCTCAGGTTCAATAAAAACAGTTTTTCCGGTTGCCGATTCGTCATGGACAATGCCTCTCAGTTTGCGTTTAAAAGCGGGTGCGACAGGGATTACCAGCCGTCCGTCGCGCATGGTGGGTGTGGTGTCTTTATCCACAAGCCCTTCTGACTGTGCCGATCGCAAAATATGATGCAGCGTTCGTGAAATACTGCCGGTAACGGAATGGATCTCTTTGCGGATTCGTGCCAGTTCGGGCGAGGCATTATCCTTGATATGACCGTATTTGTCTAAAATCGTGTCAATCTTCTTGATCAGGTCGGGAAATACGGGAATATTGCCGGCTAATGCGGTCAAGGCGGGGTAAGGTGAATTGTGGTCTTCTCTTTCCTTTCTAAAAAAGCGAATCATTTCATCAATGGTTTGCAACGAACGTCTAAGGTCGAACAATTCTTTTTCGTCTAAAAAGGTGTTTTCGGGACGAATGCGTTGCAACGAATAGCGTACGTCAATATAGTGATTAACAGGAAATTCACGGTCGCCATGTAGTATCCTGACAAATTCGCCGGTTCGATTCAGATGCATGGAGATGGCGGGATGAGAAGTCGAAAAACACATTTTTCCGACATTTTCTTTTCCCAATTCGCTTAGACACTTTTCATTGATAAGCTGCCGGACTTTATCGAAACCGATTTTCTGTTCAAAGTTATTGGGGTAAATCATAAAAGAATGACACGACACGATTTAATTGATCTCAATCGTCTTTTCCGAATAGAAGATCGGGCGTACCACAATTTCCGATTTTTCGCCGTCGCGGCGGATGTTGAAGGTACAAAAACTGCTTCGTTCGGGATTGACATAAGGGGCGAAGGCAAACAAATAGGAAAAGGCGGTTTTGAATTTGTCATTTTTGATTGTCCTGGCTATCTGCGGGTATTTGAATTTATCCCAGAACATGCAGTTCGAGAAACCGTTGGCATCGGTGAATTGTGTTCCGGAATCTCTGAATTTAATTGTGTTAGAGATAAATGAACGGTATGCTGCCGTAAATTCTTCGGGGGTAAAATCCATCCGTTTGTTTTCGATTCGTTCGATGATATCGCCCGGCCGGATTCCGGCTTCATAAGCGGGCGAATCAAGGTCGACCTCAACGACTTCGTTGATTTTATAGATGTTATAATTGATTCCCGTATAATTAAACGCCTTTTTGGTCAGGATAAATTGGGCATTCCGGGTGTATTTGACGTATGGAAACTGCATGCACATCAATGGAAGGTGGATGGAAGCATATTCGTCAATGGCATAAGAGGTACGCATCATTTCATTGGCTTCACACTCCCACAAAACACGTCCCTGTACTTGTTTCCGGTCGATAAACCGGACGCCTAACTGCAAAATATATTCGGCTTCGGATTCGGGCGTTGATAAAGTATGAAACGGAAACTGTGTGACCATGTCGCGATTGATATCATAACGAAATGTTGGAGGCTGGTTGTCAGTTTCTTTGCTCCTTCTTCTGAAGTTTGTATTTTTATCGAACTTATAATGGGTATGGATGATAAAGTCGGGATTCAATGTGTTATATCTCAAGCCTTTTTTCGTCAGATCTGTTTTAATGATTTCGTTGATGGTGGTTTCGATTTGTAAGATATTCATGTCTTCAACCGGAGCAAAATCGAAGGTTTTGAATTGCGAAAAGTCGACTTCATCCCGCGTAGTAGAAGTGGTGAAGGGGCAAATAAACAATCTGTCGTGGGTGTTTTCGACGCTGTACATGGAGAAAGCGGAAGCCAACCGGCTTTCGGTAAATGCATCGACCGAAAGACATTCTTTAAGGATGTGATGGGAAACGGGTTTTTCCGAAAAATTACGGATAGTCAATTTGATTTCAAAACTTTCCGTATTGGTTAATAACGAATCGATATCATCCACCGAAATATCCGTTACCTTGAAGCCATCGATTTCTTCAATGATATCATTCGGTTTGATTCCTGCTTTTTCGGCAGGCGAATTTTGATATACTTTCATCACGACAGGTTTGTTTTTTCCCCATTGATGGTTATTGCTGATTTCATAACTGAATCCCACCCGGCAATTCACCTCCAACTGTGCCGAAACGAACCCTATATTGCAAATGGCTATCCAAAACAGAACTATTTTTTTCATATTCGAGCGTGTAAAAAAACGATTATACCCATATTTTAAAACACAAAAGTAATGCAAGTTGGGAGAAGTACCAAAAAAACTTGTTTTTTTATTGCATAAAGCTCTAAACATTGGCAATAGAATTGAAGTACAAGTATACGTAAACTTCATTCCGTATAGGGGACGGAATTCGGTAAAGTATATTTATATTAATGATAATTAATTTAATAGAAAAACAAGTGAGGTATGAACGATAGAAAAAAAAAGGATAATCCGGGGGATAAAATATTCGGATATGGAGAGAGTATGACAAAAAATCAGGATAAAACTGAAAAATCGGCAGAAGTATCCGGGAAAACCGACAAAGTGACGGACGAGCCGATTGAAGAAAATCCGGCAACAGAAACAAATAAATCCGACGATAATAAAAGGGAATGGCATGGGGAGGGAAAACCTCCCGAATTGAAGGATTACCAGTGACTACTGATGGCTTAGT
>JAIRJR010000165.1 GCA_031260575.1 Tannerella sp. | reverse complement strand
CGTCTGCATGCACAACAAAAGCTTCTGCAGCATTACCTTCGTTCGGACTTATTTCCGGTTCGAATGGTGCTTGGCATCCTGACGGACCAAAAGAAGGACTTAAAAAGATTGCCGAGTGGGGTTATTCGGATTTGGAAGGAGGAGGAGTGAGAGATATGCCACCTTCCGAATACCTTGATTTACTGAAATCCTTGGGATTAAAAGCAGTAATAGGCTCTTGTCCAATGGCTAATATCATCGATGAAGAAAAACTTTTATCAACAATCAAGCGAGCGCAGTCTCTTGAACAACCCTATTTAGCTTGCTATTGGCCTTGGTTGGCAGAGAGTAAGGGCGATACCATCGACGGATGGAAGGAGGTAGCTGATAATCTGAATAAAGGCGCTTATATATGCAAAAATGAAGGAATAACGCTGATATACCACAATCATGATATGGAATTCTATCCCGTTGATGGACAAATGCCCTTCGATGTGATCATGTCACTACTCGACCCATCTATCCACATCGAATTAGACCTGTATTGGATCACCAAAAGCGGACAATCGGCATTGGATTATATCCGAAAATATCCGGGCAGGTACCCTGTATTTCATCTGAAAGATATGCCTGCCAATATACAGTGCGGACAGGGACTCACCGATTTCAGTAAGCTGACTGAAGCCGACTTCGCTCCCATCGGAAGCGGTATAGTTGATTTTCCCGCTATATTCAAACTAAACAGCATAGCCGGCGCAAAACACTTTACTGTGGAATCCGACAAACCGGGAGATATGGCAACATTCCTCGAATTATCAGGTAAATACTTACGTAATTTAAGGTTTTAGAATCGGTGGATTAAACCATGAGGCAGTGCGTTGATGAATCGAAAACAAGTTTTCGTTACATATTCATCCCGCCGCAACACCGGATCACTTGTCCGGTGACATACGCCGACAGACCGGATGCTAAAAATGTGGCTACATTGGCAACATCTTCCGGAACACCGCCACGTCGTAACGGTATTTGTTTAGTCCACTCATCCCGAACTGCATCCGACAGCGACGCAGTCATATCGGTAACAATATATCCGGGCGCAATGGCATTGGCGCGTATACCACGCGAACCTAACTCTTTGGCAACAGACTTGGTTAATCCAATCATACCGGCTTTTGAAGCCGAATAGTTGGTCTGCCCGGCATTGCCCGAAACACCCACTACCGATGACATATTGATAATACTTCCTCCTTTTTGTTTCATCATATATGGAGTGATGGCATGAATAAAATTAAATGCGGATTTAAGATTTACGCCAATTACCATGTCCCATTGCTGCTCATTCATGCGTAACATCAGATTGTCGCGGGCAATTCCGGCATTGTTTACCAAGATATCAATACGCCCGAACTCCTTGACCACATCAGCCACGATTTGATGCGTCTCCTCAAAGTTAGCTGCATCAGACGCATAACCTTTTACATTAACTCCCTTATTTTCAATTTCTTTCATTGTTGCCAAGGCATTTTCGTCAAGCGCCAGGTCGGTAAATGCAATATTTGCCCCTTCTGAAGCAAATTTCAACGTAATCGCCTTACCAATACCACGGGCCGCACCGGTAATAAGCGCAGTTTTTCCTTCCAATAATTTCATAATTATTTTATTGAGTATTTATATCTTTGAATTTCAAAACAATTAACCATTAATCATTTTTTCTTGATTCCATTAAAAAATAAATTCATCACATTATCGCGTTCCGATTCCGAATCGCCCATCTTACCCCTGATATAGGGCACATCCAGACCGCGCAAAACAGAATGAATAATATATGCAGTTGATTCTGTGTCAGGCACATCAAAGATACCTTCAGCGATTCCGTCATCTAAAATTTTTTTGATGAGTATGGATTCCTGAAGATTAAAATTTTTCCTTGCCTTTTCTACCCTCCAGATATCTCGAAAAAAATCAGCCCTGATTGTGCCATTCCGGGCGACAATCATTTTCATCGTATCCAATCTTGTATACAAAAAAGTGATCAATTTTTCGTCGGCGGGTAATTCCAGCATAACAATATCTGACAAAGTATTACATAATTGATCCATTTCCGATTCAATTACAGCAAGTAAGATGTCGTCTTTGCTTTTAAAATAAGTATATAATGTACGTCTTCCCTTATTCGAAGCTTGGGCGATATCGTTCATAGTGGTGTTGTTAAAACCCAAACGGGCAAAGAGTTGTCTTGCCACCTCTACCAATACATCACGCGTTTTGAAAACATTGATCGACATAATCAAGTATGCACATTATCGTATTATATGTGCACAAAAGTAATCAAAAAAAAGAAAGATTCAAATTTTAGACACAAAAAATCAAAAAAAGATTGTTTTTTCGATATTATTTACTAATTTTGTGCCCGAATTGGAAATCGCGGAGTGGAGCAGTGGTAGCTCGTTGGGCTCATAACCCAAAGGTCGTAAGTTCGAATCTTGCCTCCGCAACAACAAACGCTCGACAAGTAGAGCGTTTTTTTATTGCCTCCATTGTTCTTTGTACATTTTTTCGTACTTTTGCATCGCTTTTCAGATTCAACGAAAATCGTAATTTAAAAAATATAACATTATGCAATCAATTGACAAATTTAACTTTGCCGGTAAAAAGGCTTTTATAAGAGTTGACTTTAATGTACCTCTTGACTCAGATTTCAACATCACGGACGACAACCGGATTCGTGCAGCGCTTCCCACCTTGAAGAAAATCCTCTCCGACGGAGGCAGTATTATCGTAGGTTCTCATTTAGGTCGCCCCAAGGGTGTTACCGGGAAATTCTCATTAACACATATTTTATCGCACGTTTCCAAACTTCTGGGTGTTGATGTTCAGTTTGCCAACGACTGTGTGGGCGAAGAAGCCATCGTTAAAGCGGCTGCTCTTCAACCCGGTGAAGCGCTCTTGCTCGAAAACCTTCGTTTCTATGCAGAAGAAGAAGGCAAACCGCGTGGGCTGGCTGACGATGCTTGGGACGAAGAAAAAAATGCAGCCAAAAAAGCCGTCAAGGAAAGTCAAAAAGAATTTACAAAGACATTAGCCTCATTGGCTGACGTATACGTGAACGATGCCTTCGGCACAGCTCATCGCGCCCATGCTTCGACTGCACTGATTGCCGACTACTTTGATGTAGACAACAAAATGTTTGGTTTCCTGATGGAAAAAGAAGT
>JAIRJR010000147.1 GCA_031260575.1 Tannerella sp. | reverse complement strand
CGCTCGAAGGGCAGGGGGCGCCGCTGGTTCCGATCGGCGACGAACTATTATTCGGACATTACGATGCCTGCCTGAATCTGGGTGGGTTTTCCAATATTTCGTTTAGGAAAGATGGCAGGCGTGTAGCGTTTGACATTTCACCTTGCAATATGGCATTGAATTACTTAGCAAACCGGTTGGGAAAGGATTTTGACCGCGATGGTGAAACAGCCCGAAGCGGCCGGTTGGATCAACCGCTTTTTGACAGATTGAACGAACTTGATTTCTACCGCAAAACGGGCGCTAAATCGCTTGGCAAGGAGTGGTTTGATTCGGTTTTCCGGCCTTGTTTGGATCAATCATCATTGTCAATAGCAGATCAATTGCGTACGTCGACAGAGCATATCGCTTTCCAGTTGGCACAGTCGTCGGCAGGCAATCAGGGCGAGACCATGTTAATAACAGGTGGCGGCGTGCGAAATCAATTTTTAATTGAGCGTTTGAAAGCGATCGGTACAAAGGACATCATCATACCCGACGAACAGACGATCGATTTTAAGGAAGCGATCATCTTTGCCTTTCTGGGGGTTTTACGGATGCGCGGCGAAGCGAATTGCCTGACAGCCGTAACCGGCTCCAAATCGGACAACTGCGGAGGCGCCATATATTTGTCAATAAACAATTGATCATTCAGTTATTCAGTTATTCAATTATTCAGTTATTCAATTATTCAGTTATTCAGTTATTCAGTTATTCAGTTATTCAATTATTCAGTTATTCAGTTATTCATCATTGCAATTCATGGATATAAAGATAGAACAAAGCTGGAAAGAACAGCTTGCCGGTGAATTTCAGAAAACGTATTTTAAGCAATTGACGGAATTTGTCAGGCAAGCGTATCAACAAACAACGGTATACCCTCGCGGAAAGCATATTTTCAATGCATTCGATCATTGTCCGTTCGAAAAGGTCAAGGTAGTTTTGTTAGGCCAGGATCCTTACCACGAACCCGGACAGGCGCATGGGCTTTGTTTTTCCGTACAGGACGGAATTCCTTTCCCTCCCTCATTGGTCAACATATTCAAGGAGATAGAATCGGATATCCGTATACCGGTTCCGCAAAGCGGCGACTTGACCCGATGGGCTGATCAAGGCGTTTTGCTTCTCAATTCAACGCTGACCGTCAGAGCGCACTCGGCCGGATCGCATCAACGTAAAGGATGGGAGACATTTACAGATGCAGTGATTGACAGGTTAAATACCTGCCGTTACCATATCGTTTATTTGTTATGGGGTTCGTATGCGCAACAGAAAGGGAGTTTCATCAATGCCTCGCGTAATTTAGTTTTGAAATCGGCACACCCCTCCCCTCTTTCCGCTTACAGAGGTTTTTTCGGCAACCGCCATTTCAGCCAAGCCAACGACTACCTGACTGCATCAGGACAAACCCCAATTATATGGTAATTAATCCGTTATTCAGTTACTCCGTTATTCAGTTATTCAGTTATTCAAAACTGATTTAGTACCAACTCATTCCATTCCAATAGTTGCTGCTCTGATTATATTTAAGGTCTTGCAACAGCGAGGAACTGACAGCAATGGAAAACATATACGATTTTCTGAGTCCGACGGGAACGATACTGGCCGACATCTGAAAGCAATGCATCTCACGCGAAACATTTAATGTAAAGTATGGTATTTTTTTTAATTCGAAATCGTAACTGCCGTTAAAATTGATACGCCATTTTTCGGCAGGTTGCAAGTTCCCGCTAAAACTCAATGAATGTCTTATCGTATAAGCATACTCCATTTTTTGGGGATCGAATTTTTGCATATCATATCCTAAGTTCATGCTATAATTGATATTGAAACTCCAGGGGATGGAGGCATTCATGTAACCATCATAGTCAAAATCACCTGTTTGAGTCTTTTGGGCATTCAGAAGACGGGTTCCTGTTGCCGGCATATCCGGATTGGTATCGGGCGATGGGTCTGTGTTTTCCACTTGATTCGTCGGATTGCTTGCCGTACTATTCTCACCATCGGGATCAACCCATCCAAACATTTTTCGAACGCCTTTGACAATGGGATTGGTTTTTACAAAATTATTGTCAAACGTAAAGCTAAAACTTGTCCCGGTTGATTTTAACCGTCCGATTCCTTTTCCTACTTTCCAACGAGGGGTATCAATCGGATAGGCTCGTTTGTTTTTTTCATCATAAGCATAAATATAGGTATCAAATTCCCCGTTCAGGTTCAATGTATAACTTTTTGAAAGCTTCAACCTGAGCGCTAATCTCGACCTAGGACTCCATTTCATCGAATCCGCCGCCAAATTATAGGACATGCCCCATGACAGGTTGTCGATAAGACTTATTTTTTTTAGCCCTGTCGAATCCCGGTTTGAGCGTACTTTGGCTTCGAAATTATTATTTATCGAGAATGAAACGCTTCCCTGTTTACCTCTGCCCGGAAATCCAAACAACCGTCCACTGCGCTCGAAGGGCGAATAATTTCCGGTAACTATTTCACCGTTAACAAATCGATGAGAGTAGTATTCATGGTACCCGTATTGGGTGTCACCGAAGTCGGGGGTCGCAGAAAAAGAGATGGAAGGTTCCATCCGGTGGCGGATCATATCGACAAATCCGCCAAAAATAGCCCAAGGCTTAAAAAAACCATATAGCGTAGTTCCTGCCGATACGGATGCATTGTAATCATAAACCCTATAGAATCCATAAAGCGTTGTGTCTACGACCAATTTTCTTATTTCGGGATCGTACGTCTGCATATCTTTGGATGTATACCATCGTTCCTGGTAATTAAATGATGGTGTGATATTGATGTAGTTAAGCAGTGAATAACTGGCGCTTACCGGTATTCGGTGGTTCATTCCGTTGGTCCAGTCGCGAATCAGGTTTTTCTTAAAAAAAACGTTTTCTTTGCTGGTCATATAGTTTTGCAGGTCGCCTGTATAACTTAGTTTGATCTTTTCATACCACCGCTCCGGGCCAATCGCATTTTTTCGTTTAAAAGGAGCTATCATACTCATATTAATCATCAAATTGGGTAGAGTGACGCTGAGCGTGGAATCTCTCTGTTGTTGATTGATATTCATTGATGCCGAAATACTCCACGGACTATTCGGGAATCGCTGCGTGATATTGACACTGGACGATTTGGTGTTTTCGGTGGCATACGACATCGCTTGACCTTTAATGTCATTTCGGTCATGCTGTCCGGTCGAGAAATTGACACTGGAGGCAAATGTCCGGAACGGATTGGCTTTGGCATCCTGCTGATGCGACCAGGTAATCTTAAATGATTTGGTCACATTGTAATCGTCAAAACCCTTATCGCCCGATTTTCTGACGATATAGGACGCATCCAATCTTCCCGAATATTTGTAGCGTTTCCGGTAGGATGTACGTGCCGAAAGACCCCATGAACCTTTGGAATAAAATTCACCTCTTAATGCCAGATCAACATAATCGCTTAATGCAAAGTAATATCCGCCATCCCGCAAAAAAAACCCAAAGGTGGTCTCTTCGCCATAGGTGGGCATGATGATTCCCGAAGAATATGTTTTATTGAAAGGGAAAAAAGCGAAAGGAAGCGCAATGGGAAGCGGCACATCTTCAACGACCAAATATGCAGGGCCGGCAACGATGTTTTTTCCGGGACGTGTTTTGGCTTTGGTCAACCGGATATAAAAATGGGGACAGTTCGGATCATCACAGGTAGTATATCGCCCACCGTGAATATGCATGGAATTATCATCCATTTTTTTGGTTACATCAGCAGTCAGGAATCCTTCGCCTTGTTGAGTAATTGCATCTTTCGCAAAGGCTTTTCGGGTTTTGAAATTATAACTCATATACTTAGCCTCCACTTTCTCTTCTCCGTTGACAAAGTAAGGGTATCCAAACTCAAGCCCCAACGAATCAACACTGAAATTCGCATGTACCACCGTGCTATCCATATTCATCCGGATTTGATCGGCTTGCAGTTGGATTTGCTGGTATTTGACATCGCCTTCTCCATACAGAAAGGCAATATTTCGCGCCGTAATCACAATGGAGTCTTTCGCATTATATTCGACGGGAGCTTCCAACATACCCGGCTTTTTGGGAACGGTATCCGTGGTATGGGTGAGCGAATCCGATGGGATGGTATCCGGAATATGGGTGAGTGAATCCGATGGTATGGGTCCGGCAATGGTAAGAATATCCGTTTGGGTCGAGCCGGGAAGATTGTTCGGGATGGAGTCCGGTGATTGGTGCGTTACAGGAATTTCGAGCGAATCAGAAAGCTGAATAGTTTCCTGCGACCATAAAGACTCTATTCCTGTAAAGATACAGAAAAACAGCATCCACCCAATTTTCTGTTTCAAATTCATTACTTTGCTGTATGTAATCAGGTGCAAAAATATAATAAATTACTGAATAATCGGACATTCTGTTAACCACTCCAACCATCTTTCATGTTAAAAATCAATAAATATGCCGTAGCCTTATTATAGAAAGCGACCTTACGTCAGGAAAAACTTACACCATCTTTCGAATTGTAAAACAGATTCAGCGCCATATCTGAACATGTTTTTTAAAATTCGATCTACCGGTTTTTCCTTGTCTAAAAGGGTTTTGCTGAAAAATTTGTCGGCAAAACAGATCAGTTGTTCTTCCATAGATTGCGGGCGCATATCGCGGTGCGGCAATGGAAGATTATAATGTACAATCATTTCCAACGAAAGTCCTGTCCCGGTATGACGTTCGCAAACCAAAGCATGGCGCGAAAACCCTTCTTTTCGCAATAACTCAGCTCCTAAAAATCCGTGACAGAGGTAGGGGGCTGAACCGTGACAATCTATTTCGGGAGCGTTGCAGAGAAATGCGCCAATATCGTGCAGCATGGCTGCTTCTTCAACAAACTGTAAATCCAACTCCAACTCCGGGTGTGCACTGCCGATGGCTAACGCCTTATCAGCCACACTCCGGCTATGTTTACAAAGGATTTGAAACGCCGCCGATTCGCCGGGATAATACTTTTGAATAATTCCTACCGGATCCATCTTTCTCACACTCTTACACTCTTACACTCTTACGGTCTTACGGTCTTCCTCTCTTACGGTCTTCCTGTCTTCCTCTCTTACGGTCTTACTGTCTTACGGTCTTCCTGTCTGCTGTAATCGATTTTTTACAAAACCGACAATATCATCCGAAATCCGGTTTATTCGTATGTTCTATTCCGTTGATTTTAATTTCTTCTGCCGTGATACAAATTGAGTACGAAACAGTTGAATGACCAATATCCTTTGCATACCGAAAGCAACGACCATTTACAAATTCTATGACAATCACAGGATTTGCAATACGGCTAAACGATCCAAAGGTAATTAAGCCCGAATGTTTTACACTTGGATTGAAAATCCAATTATTAATCTGCTCATCAGCCACGTGATTGAATATCAAACTCATTAAACCACCTTTTACTTCGCGTTGAGGCTCACCCTTGTAATCGTACGCTTTATGAAAACGAATATTAAACTTTTCGATTTCATATTCTTTACCGTTTAGTAACAATTTTGCATCGACTGATGTATCGTTTTGCTCAAAAGCATCTTTAACTTTGTCTATGATTTTTCCTTTGTCCATAGTTTTTTTATCGTACTAATTTCCATTTCTTGTTTACCTCTGCGCTTGATTCCCCAATCGAACTTTGGTTGCTACTGAGTATCAGTCGCGTACTAAAATGCGAACCGCCTTGACGGTTGTAGTCAAGTTCAAACTCCACGCAAACCGCATCGCTCAGCTTGACTGCCTCGGCTGGAACATAAGTACCTACGTTTGAGTCTGTCTGTCTTACCTTAATGCTGCCGTTCTTGAGCTTGGGCTTCATCCCCCATTCCAAAATGGTGCCGGTCGGATAGTCGATATACATCAAAGTGATTGATCCTCCTAAAACGCCGCTTTGAACTTCACAAGTCTTTTCATTTATGTCTCTTTCATAAATATAAGAACAATTGTCTAATACGATTGGCTTTTCGCCGTCCAATTCCAAAATTGCCTGATATCCGTATGCCATAACGTTTTGATAAAATTGTTAAACTCTTTTCTTGATAACTCTTAACTCTTTTTTGTCAAACATGCTTAACCTGATTGATGCAAATATAATGGTAAATACACAGATAAAGAACAAAAGAGTCACGTTGCGGAATGAGTACCGCAACGTGACTCTTTGAAATAAAATCAAGCCTGTTGCTCGTATACGGCTTCCCAGTCCACATCGTCGTCTCCCTTGGTTCCGTCTAATTTGATAACGAAACTTTTTGCCGGGAAATACGGCGTGATGTGCAAATCAAGGTAAATACGGTCTTTCTGCTTCGGATCGCGCTCGAAACGGGTGATCCTGAATTTCTCGATCAGCTTGTCTGCGCCTTGAATGCCGTCAAGGAACTTGATAATCTGGATACGCAAATCCTTTTCGGTTTTGACGCTCCAGTTTTCAAAAGCGCGGCGGTTGAGGAAGTCAATCAACACCTTGGCGATATAGTCGAATACCCGTACTACGGAGTAAGTTTGCAGTCCGAGGTTGTCGCCATTGAAAAGGGTCTTGGCGGAGAATGCCATTACTTTTCCGTACTCGTTTACCATTGGAATAAGGCCCATTTTTTCGAGTTGGGAAATTTCGCTTTTCTTCAACGGGAATACTACGCCGTCGACTTCGTTGATGCCTCCGTGTTTTTTACCTGCTGTTACTTGCGACATCAGTGTATAGTATACTTTTCCGGCAAGGGCGGAGGCGGGTGATATGTGCAAATCATCGGCTTCATCCAAGTTTACATAGCGGGGACGTCCTATCAACCAGTTACAAGCCATACACGTATTGGAACGGAAGGCGTCGCCACCGGTGTGATTGGCTGAAAAGAACATATCAACCACGTCGTCCGGTTTTTCAAGGTCAAGGAAATCGGTGTACAGTTGCACCTTGTTTTCGTAAGCGATCTTGCACCATTTTTCCAGAATGCTGTTTGCGCCGAGATGACCGGGCAATACCAGGATGGAATAGTTTTCGCGCAAATCCAGACGGTCAAAATTGGCTTTCAATTCAGCTGCTATGAAATCTATGAAACGGGAATTGTCGAGGTCGCGAACCTGTTCGGGCGCTGCATTGACAATCGTAATGTTTCGCAGTTTGTCGGACTCAGTGTTCTTATAAAACAGCATGACTGTACGGTAAGAACGTTCCAGTTCCCTGACCACATCTACTGCTATCCGCTGGTTCTTGTTTAATAAGGCTGAAACAAATGCCTCTTTCTCAACACATCTGTCGAGCATGTGGGCAATATCTTTCGAACCGGATAATAAATCGATCCATAAAGAAACGGTCTTCTTCAAATCATCCCGTTCGCCTTTCTTTGCACTGTCGGACAGGAAAATTTTCCTCCGGGCTTTCCGCTCAGGGTTAAGGTTCTGTATTCCGTCCACACAGGATTCGAGGAAATCAAAACCTCCAAATTTGGCAAGTTTACCCAATGCGCTTTCTAATGAAACTTCCTTAACTTGCTGCACCTTTGATCGCTGACGCAATTCCTTCTCTGCCACTGCGCTTGCAGGATCTACTTGTTTTAATTCTTCTGCCATTTTTTTCTACGTTTTAAGCTGGTTACTAAAATTCATCTTCGACCGGTTTCTTATCGTTTTCTTCCAGTTCGATGAGCAGGGCTTGCAGTACTTCAACGAACGCTTCGCGGCTGTCGGCATTTTTCAGAGCGCGCTGCATAACCTTGTTATTGCGCAGCTGCTTGATCATCTTGTTGTAAAATGCCTTTTGATTGTCCAGTCCATTGAGGAAAGGGCTACTCTTTGTCATGTTTTTAACCAGGAAATCAGCTACCGTCTTAAAACGGAAGTTTTCTGTTACATCCTGACCTTCGGCATCTTCAAAATCTATATCCACATTAGGCTTGAAGTGACCGAAAACGGCTTCGATGGTTTCCAGTTTTTCTACCGTTTCAGGTTTGACCGGATCGTTTGCCGTTAGTTTCTCTACCAATAAT
>JAIRJR010000065.1 GCA_031260575.1 Tannerella sp. | reverse complement strand
GTGATTGTTTACGTCGAAATGCCCATAATGGTCGGTCGACAAAGGTATTTCGTAACCCACAATATTGCGTACTTTTTCTACGACGGCAGCCAGTTCTTCAAGCCCTTTATCCGTTAATTGCACTTGCGTAAAGGGATGCTCCCGCCATCCATAACCCATATAATCAATAATCTGGGTATTCGGAAGATTCATCGTGTACTGACCGGCAGCTCCATTCCAAAATTTATGATTCACAAGACCTTTATCGCGATTAATCAGATGAATGCCTAAATCCATTTTTAACCATGTGAAGCCTTGTACTTCCATCCTGTTCTTGATAGCGGCTGCAATCGCTTCAGGCCCACCTCTATCGGGCGTATCGGCATAAAGTCGAACTTTATCGCGATACCTGCCGCCCAGCAATTGCCATGCAGGAATGCCATAAGCCTTACCGCATATATCCCACAAAGCCATTTCAACGCCACAAACGCCGCCGGCTTGACGTGCATGATATCCGAACTGCTTGATAATCTTAAATATCATTTCCACATTGCAGGGATTAAGCCCCAATAAACGGCTTTTCAGAAATAACGCATAACGCGGATCTCCACCATCACGAACTTCGCCCAAACCGTATATATCCTGATTGGTATAAATTTTAATTAATCTGCCCGCCATACGCAAATCGGTGATTTTCAATTCTGATGGCGAAGAAGCCCTTTTGACATTCTGGGTAGAGAAAGCAACGGTATCTTCGATAGAAGCGCCCATCATTCCACCCAATGCGATTCCGCCCCATGCTGCTTTCTTCAGAAATCCTCTACGGCTATTCTCTTCAACTGTAACTCCGGGATGCTCTGCCGAATCTAATGTGTTTTCCATCTCAATATTTTTTCTGAATTCGTTGTACATAATGATTTATTATTTAATGTATGGTATTCTTTCTTACAGTCTCCCTTACCAAGTCCTGTTCCCGTCCAAATATTCAAATATCTCCTGAATAGGCATGGGTAGTTTGGGATACTGTTTCAGCCACCCCCTAAAGTCGGTATTGATTTCAGCCGACCATTGGCTGTCGATCTGTCCGGGCAGGTATTTGCCTTCATGCAGTCGTTGCCAACCGAATCGATCGCGCAGTTCGGTCACTTCAGCAGCGATAATCACCCTTTCTGCAAGATGAGCAGGTATAAAAATAACGCCATATTTTTTTGCCACCACCAAGTCGCCGGGCAAACAAATCGCCCTTCCGACACGTATTGGTTGATTGATGGAAGTCAGCATCATACCTTGAATATAGGATGGATCAACCCCCAAAACCCATGCGTTAAAACCATCTACTAATGAGATACCTTCTTCGTCTCTGACACTACCATAGAAAATCACACCTCTTTTAGAATTTCTATATATTGCATTTGCCAAATTATCACCTATCAAGGTGCCTTCAATGATTTTCGAATAACCATCGGCGACATAAATGTCGCCTTCAACCAATATATCTATCGGCCATGAATTAGTTCCTCCTTGTTGGGCACGACCTTCAAGTTTGCCTTGTTCCTTAATATACAATTCCAAATCAGGTCTTGAAGGCATGTATTGAGCAGTCACAGCGCGCCCCGACATGGTTTGATCCGGATGGACGACATGCCAATCTCCTTGAAATTGATTGCTGTACGTACTATTCGGAAGACTTGCGACACGTATGTTTCGAAGCGAACCCCAAAGCGCCTCTATCGCTACATTTTTCGCCCTCTCCAGAAGTGCATCCGGAATTTTTGGCCTTCCGTCAGGAAAGCGTTCTCCTTTCCATTCTGAAGTTATTGCTTTGATATACTCCGGCTTAGCGCCGACACCTTGGGCATTGATCCCGATCAATGAACCCAATGAAAATAAGAATAAAAATACGAGCTTCTTCATATATAAAATATTGTTTGATAATTCTTATACAGTGTACCCTATTGTCGTTGCGACCTTGTTACGGGTTGATTATTTTGTTGTTGCGCCTGTTGAGCCAAAAACGTATTCAACTCCTCTTTGGGCATGGTCAAATTGGTTTGTTGATGTGCCCAGGTATTAAAATCAATGTTATTGGCGATTTTCCCTTCACGGCGCTGAGTGTTGAAGAGATTGCGTAATGCGGCGACTTCGAACGAAAGGATTGCCTCCACCACCAAATGAGGCGGAATAAAAATAACGCCTCCGATTTGAGCCAGAACCACATCGCCCGGCAATACGGTTACTTTTCCGATCCGGATAGGCCCGTTGACCGAAGCGCAAACCAACCCGCTGATAGACGACGGGTCGTGTCCCCTGATCCATCCATTAAAACCTTCTATTTTCAACAAGTCGACAAGGTCGCGTACCGATCCGTTCAAGATGACACCACGGTTGCTATTTCTGAAAACAGAACCCCCAACAGATGCGCCCATCAATGTCCCGTCTATAATTTTCCCAAAAGCATCGGCTACGTAAACGTCGCCTTCGCTCAAAATGCTTACCGGCAGATTATTATTAACCCTGTTTATACCCTGTTTTTTTCCGACATCCTGAAGATAATCATCAAAATCAAACCTCATGGGCATATACTGTGCTGTTACCACCCGTCCCGTCATTACTTGATCCGGATGGAGGATAAGCCAACCGTTTTCGTGTGTACCGGAGAAATTTTCGAACTGATTTTCATAACCTTTCGCTTTCAGAAATTCCCATATCTCTTCCAACCCGACTTGTTTCAGTCGTTCCAAATGAGCATCCGAAACCTTTGGCCTGCCATCCGAACTACGTTCGCCCGTCCAATCTTTTGTCAACAGTTTAATATCTTCCGGATTCCATTTTACCCATTGCGGCTTCGCAGGCAAAACTACCCACATTAAAATTAGGATCAATACATTTTTTTTATTCATATAAATTCGTTTTATAAAATTCTAATCCTTATCCGAAAAAAGAAAATTTAGAAAATACAAAGTCTAAAATTGGGGCTAAAAATAGTATTTTTTTCAGCAATACAGCAAAAAAAGGAGAAAAATATTTCTTGTGTAGAAATTACTACTTTTGTGAGGTCGAAGAATTAGTAGAAAGGAGACGGATAAAAAATATATTCAGT
Source organism: Tannerella sp. (assembly GCA_031260575.1). GTDB lineage: Bacteria > Bacteroidota > Bacteroidia > Bacteroidales > Tannerellaceae > Tannerella. The sequence goes on along the minus strand of JAIRJR010000065.1, from coordinate 4,846 downwards.
ATTTTTAAAATCACAAAAATCTTGCACAAAAAGAAATTAATAACTAATTTTGCAACCTGAATTCCGCAGAGGGTAGAAAAGCGGCTATCTTTTTAAGCCCACCCCCGGGACATAACCTGTTAATAATTAAAAAGACAGATGTACGTAATTGTAGAAATTAACGGTCAGCAATTTAAAGCTGAACAAGGAAAAAAGTTGTTTGTTCATCACATTCAGGATGTCGAAAACGGCAGTACAGTCGAATTCGATAAAGTGTTATTGGTGGACAAGGATGGGGTAATCGAAGTAGGCGCCCCTACGGTCGAAGGAGCAAAAGTAGTATGTGAAGTTTTGTCTCCGCTGGTGAAAGGTGATAAGGTATTGGTATTCCACAAGAAAAGAAGAAAAGGCCATCGTAAACTGAACGGTCATCGCCAACAATTCACCGAAGTTAGTATTAAAGAAATTGTCGCTTAACGTTTAAATTGTAAGAAAATGGCACATAAAAAAGGAGTAGGCAGTTCGAAGAACGGTCGCGAATCGGAAAGTAAACGTCTGGGTGTAAAACTTTTTGGGGGTGAAATTATTAAAGCCGGAAATATTATTGTCCGTCAGCGAGGTACATCACACCACCCGGGGGAAAACGTTGGGATGGGGAGAGATCATACGATCTATGCCCTGATTGACGGTAAAGTGGTTTTTCGCAAAGGGAAAAATAACCGTTCGTATATTTCAATTCAAAGTCTTGCGGCTAAACCGGAACCTGAGGTTTCACAGCCGGTAGCAGAAATCATGCCACCGGAACCAACACCGCAATTATTAGCGGATCAACCGGTTTAAAAAATAACAACGAAAAAACAGGGCGTCGTTTAAAAAGATGTCCTGTTTTTTTGTTTGCAACCCTCAAAAAACGGCTATCTCTATGAACAAAAAAAACACACTCATTTTTTCTGTTTTCCTCATTCTGTATATTTGTACATCATGTAGCGTACGCAGATACGAAACATATCCGCCAAGAACTTCTTCCGCAAGTACAAACTTAACAAGGAGACTTTCAACGCAGTACGGTATTCAAGTCACACAAAGAGACAACTTTACGCTTTATAATGCGATTGCCCAATGGTTGGGAACTCCCTACCGGAGAGGACAGAGTTCAATGAGAGGCACGGATTGTTCCGGTTTTGTGTTCAATATCTATCGAAGCGTCTATGGGAAAAATCTGGCGCGTAATTCGGCAGATATGTTGCGCAGAAATTGCAGAAGCATATCCCTTCAAAATCTTCAAGAAGGCAACCTTGTCTTTTTCGCTACGGGTAGAAATTTAAAAAAAATATCTCATGTGGGTATTTATCTAAAAGACGGCAAATTTGCCCACGCAAGTACATCAAATGGTGTGACTATCAGCAATCTCAATGAACCATACTATCGACAGCGGTGGGTTTCGGGAGGCGTTGTCAGATAAAAACCCACGGTTCGCTGTGTCTACGTGTACAATATATAATATAATATAATGAATTGTTTCCGTATCTTTGCCGTTCAAAAATACAAATGTTGAAAAAATGTTGACACTCAAAGTTATCACAGAAAATCAGGATGAAGTAGTCAGGCGTCTTGCAAAAAAACATTTTCAAGCAAGAGAAATAATCGATCAAATCATTATATTTGATACTGTCAGGCGTACATCTCAAGTTGAGTTGGATTCGAATCTATCTGAAATCAACCTTATTTCGAAAGAAATCGGAACGCTTATGCAAAAAGGAAAAAGTTTGGAAGCCAACGAAGTAAAAGCGCATGTATCTGTTCTGAAAGAAAAAAATATTGAATTAGACGCCTCCAAATCAAACGCTGAAGAAAAAATTCGCGAACTGTTACTTATCATACCCAACCTGCCTCACGACTCTGTCCCCGAAGGAAAAGGCGCTGATGATAATCAGTGTGAAAAATCAGGCGGTATGATTCCCGAACTCCCTGCTGATGCCTTGCCTCATTGGGACTTGGCCAAAAAATACGACCTGATTGATTTTGAGACCGGTGTAAAGATCGCCGGCGCCGGTTTTCCCGTATACAAAGGATATGGCGCCCGTCTGCAACGAGCTTTGATTAATTTTTTCTTAAATAATGCCTGTAAAGCCGGATATACCGAAATTCAAACACCGTATTTAGTCAATGCCGAATCGGGCTACGGAACGGGGAATCTACCTGATAAAGAAGGGCAAATGTACCATGCCACACTCGATGATTTATATCTGATTCCTACAGCCGAAGTATCGGTTACCAACATCTATCGCAATATGATTCTGGAGGAGAAGGATTTGCCCATCATGAATACGGCTTATTCGGCTTGTTTCCGCCGCGAAGCCGGCTCTTACGGAAAAGATGTTCGCGGATTGAATCGTTTACATCAGTTTGATAAAGTAGAAATCGTGCGCATTGACAAACCTGAACATTCCTACGAATCTTTGCAGGAAATGGTTGATTATGTGCAATCGTTGCTGGAAGAATTGGAATTACCCTGGCGCATCCTTCGTCTTTGCGGCGGAGATATAAGTTTCACATCGGCGTTGACGTTCGATTTTGAAGTTTTTTCAGCAGCACAGCAACGCTGGTTGGAAGTCAGTTCGGTTTCCAATTTCGAGAGTTTTCAGGCAAATCGCCTGAAATGTCGCTACCGCGATGAAAACAGGAAGATCCAACTATGTCATACATTGAATGGGAGTGCGTTAGCACTTCCTCGTATCGTTGCCGCCCTATTGGAAAACAACCAAACCCCTGAAGGCATACGCATTCCGAAAGCATTGGTTCCTTATACGGGATTTGAGATAATCAGATGAAAATTAGTGGTTAACGATTAATGTTTAGTGGTTAGGGATTCAGTTATTTCAAATGTTTTACGAACTCATCACAATATTAGGCCCAACCGCATCGGGAAAAACATCATTTGCTGCGGCTTTGGCTAATCATTTGGATACGGAAATCATCAGTGCAGATTCGCGGCAGGTATATCGCCGCATGGATATTGGTACGGGAAAAGACCTTGATGATTACCGGATTAATGGCGTTGCAATCCCATACCACCTGATTGATATTTGCGAACCGGGCACAAAATACAATGTCTTTGAGTATCAACATGATTTCTTCAGAATCTATCGCCAAATAAAGGAAAAAGGGAAGTTGCCCATTCTTTGTGGCGGGACAGGATTGTATCTTGAATCTGTATTGAAAGGTTACAGACTATTAGATGTTCCCCATAATCCAACTCTTCGTGAATCATTGAAAGACAAATCTTTATCCGAACTCGAGACGATATTGTCTTCTTTTAAACCATTACATAACTCTACAGATGTTGATAATGCCCAACGGGCAATCCGCGCAATCGAAATCGAAGTGTACAACCAACAATATGGTGAAACCATCGTTACAGAGGTGACACCTCCTTTGTCTCTTATCATCGGCATCAGGATTGATCGCGAAGCACGGCGAAAAAAAATTTCAGAACGACTACAACATCGATTGGAAAATGGGATGCTTGACGAAGTACGCACCTTACTTTTGTCCGGGATTCCGCCTAAAGACCTGATATACTATGGCTTGGAATATAAATTCGTTACGCAATACCTTATTGGCGACAGCACATATACCGAAATGTTATCTCAATTGGAAATAGCGATTCATCAATTTGCCAAAAGACAGATGACCTGGTTTCGCGGAATGGAACGGCGAGGTTTTACCATTCATTGGATAGATGCTTCAGTACCTTTAGCCGAAAAAATAGAAAAAGCCTTGCATTATCTCAATATTTGATTCCATACCATCGAAGAGATTCATTTACAGGTATTTTCATCACTACTTTTTATGTATTATCACAATAAATACGACCGTAAAGGCAACCCGCTTACCCTAACCTGCTTACTTTCCGTAACCTTTCTTGGTCAATGATTTTCAATTTCCGGCCATCCATAACAATGATATGTTCGGTCACGAATGTAGAGAGTGTACGAATCGCATTGGAAGTAGTCATATTAGATAGATTGGCTAATTCTTCGCGTGAGAGATATATGCTGAGCGTTGCACCGTCTTCTTCCAACCCGTAGCTATCCATCAAAAAAAGCAATGATTCGGCTAAGCGTCCTCGAATATGCTTTTGAGTAAGATTTACAGTCCTTGCATCTGCAATCCCAAGATCGACAGATAGTTGTCGAATATAAAACATGGCTACTTTCGGGTTTGACCGGATCAATGACTCAACAATCGTCATGGGAATGATACATATTTTCGATGCTTCAACAGCCGTGGCATCTGTTAAGTAGGGTTCCTGGGCAAAATAAGCACGGTAAGCAAAGTATTGGATGGGTTTGATCATGCGGATGATCTGGCTACGTCCTCCAACTCCGCGTTTGGATATCTTTACTTTTCCTTTTAGTAAACACATCAAATCTTTCGCTTCATCGCTCTCACAATAAATCAGTTCGTTTCTTTTAAAAAATTGAATAGATGAGTTAGCGCGAAGGATAGCTCGTTCCTGTTCGGACAAAATTCTCCATACTTCCGATAAACTTGCCGAAAGATCAAGATCACTCTTAAACGCTTGCGCTCTCACATCTGTTTAATAACATATTTATTGAGCACAAAAATAATAATTATTTTTAATAAAAAAATATTTTTCCGGATAAAATCCAATAATCTTACGGTCTTTTCTTCATCCTCAAACTCATCCCCGCCAAAATAGTATCCGGTTTCAGGTTGAATACGCTTCGCATTTCGCCTGCCATTGAAAACCCGCACCGGTCGCACACTCCCGCAGTCTTGCCCGGACATTCGGACAAACGGGTCGAATCTGCCAGAATAAAGTTTGTAACCCAGCATTCCT
>JAIRJR010000018.1 GCA_031260575.1 Tannerella sp. | reverse complement strand
ACATGTGATTAACAGCAACGAAACAGATCCGGTTGAGGCGATCAGGCAGATTACTTCAGGCGGAGCACATGGCAGTGTCGAGGCTTCGGGGGTTGCAAAAGTCACCCTGCAGTCGCTCGCCTGCCTCCGGCGTGACGGGATTGCCGTACTGCTGAGCGTGACAGGAACCGAAGAAGTGAGTATCCCGCTCGAAGCCTATCTGATGAATCCGAGTGTGACACTTGCGGGGCTGTGCGAAGGCGGATCAAATCCACAGACATTTATCCCTGAATTGGTTAAATACTACAAAGAAGGCCGGTTGCCCGTAGAGAAACTCATCAAGTTCTACGACTTCAAAGACATTGAAAAAGCATTCGCCGACTCGCATACGGGAGTGGCCATCAAACCTGTATTGCGGTTTTAGGGATTTTTCGCCCTCTCGGACAAATCCCCCAAAATGCCTTCAAATTCGGCATAGTAAGCCGTCTTGCTTTTATGACCTTCGAGGTGCAAAGGCATACCTTCCAGATTGGAAAGTATGACCGGTATCCATTTGTACGGAATACCGATAAGGAGCGTATCCGATGGATAAAGTTGCCGGCCATGCAGTCCGTGAACAAGCGCCGGTACGATGTAATTCACTTCACCCGTCTTGTACGTGTGGATAAGTAGCCAGGCGCATCCCATGACAGGCGTACATAACGATTTGTACATTTCACCGGTCGAATAAGTCATCGCACGCATCACGATTTCCGCTTGATCGGGGGTTGCACTGACAATAAGTACGTCAGGCGTAAATGTCAATTGCCCGACCGGCGAAAACAGTACATAATTCACGATTCCTTTATCCATTCTCGGCACAAATTGATACAGGTTTTGATTGCATCGCGCTTCTTCAAACACGCCAAGACGTTCTCCGATTTGCCCGCTTTCGGCAAATGGAGCCATATCCTCCATGCCCAACAGTATTTTACCTAAACAAGTCTCGTTGAGTTCTTTTGAAAAATAAAAACTCCTGTTCTAGACCTGCGCCGTTTTCATCATTTCACACAGCGAAAGACGCGCATCATTTTCAAGAGGCTGTATACCTTCGGGTCGGAAAAAGCTGAATTTTATACCTACAGGCGGCAGTTCAAATCCAAGTTTACCCAGTACGGAATAATTATCTGTTCCCATTTTGTTGTCGTTTTTTTTCGTTTATTAGCCGCAAATATACTTAAATAATTGGTCCCATTCGTGTCAATTCATGCAATTCGTGGCTCATATTTCCTTATCTCAAAAAAAAAAGATATTTTTACAATCTCTAAAGGATTGACTGCAATGAATACAACCCCGTTTTTCACGCCCGAAGAGAAGAAAGCGTTTCTTTCTGCATACCGGGTTTTATTGACAAACATCTCGTCGTGTTTGGAAAAAGAGGATATTATGCAAATGAAAGCATTGATGAAAAGCAATGGTGTACTTGCATCGTACGATCGCGACGTGAATGGGATCAACGGCTTCTTGCGTAATATGCAAACGGCATTGATTGCCGCCGCCGACATCGGTTTGAAACGCATCCCCATCCTCGCATTACTCCTCTACCGGCCTGTTTATAAGCAGATCGTCACACTCGAAGCGATTGAAAAACGATTTGATGCGGACATTTCACTGATGATTCAACGTTTATTAAAGACATCCGACTTATATGCCCGGAATGTAGCCGTAAATACCGATAATTTCCACCATCTGTTATTTTCGTTTGCCGAAGATATACGGGTCATATTGATTATGATAGCCGACCGGCTTTGTATGATGCGCTTGGGAAAAGTACAGAGCGAAGAAGACAGAAAAAAAATGGCGACTGAAGTCTTATACCTCTATGCTCCGTTATCGCATCGTCTGGGACTAAACAGGATAAAAAGCGAGTTGGAGGATTTATCGCTCAAATTTCTCGAACCGGAACAATACAAGTACATCAAAGATACCCTAAATGAAACCAAACGGTCGCGTGATGCTTACATTGAGGAATTTATCGAGCCTGTCCGCAATAAATTGAAAACTGCCGGTATGGATTTTGATATCAAAGGCCGCACCAAATCTATCTATTCGATAAACAACAAGTTAAAACAGAATCAGATGGATTTTGAAAATATATACGATTTATTTGCTATCCGCGTGATTTTGGAATCCGCTCCGGATAAGGAACGCGCCGATTGCTGGCATGTATTTTCGATCATCACGGATATGTACCAACCGAATCCGAAACGGATGAGGGACTGGCTATCGGTTCCTAAGAAAAATGGATATGAAAGCCTGCATATAACTGTATTAGGTCCTCGCAAGCGCTGGGTGGAAGTTCAGATTCGTACCCGTAGGATGGATGAAATCGCCGAAAAGGGATTGGCTGCCCATTGGAAATACAAAGGCGTCAAAGAAGAACCCGGATTAGACGAATTTATAAAAGATGTACGCAGTATGCTCGAAACGCAAAACGCCAACCCGTCGGATATGATAAAGGAATTTAAAATGAATCTTTATCAGGATGAAATATACGTATTTACTCCAAACGGCGAACTGATAAAATTAGGCAAAGGCGCTACGGTACTTGATTTCGCTTTTGCCATTCACTCGCAGTTGGGCTACAGATGCGTATCCGGAAAAGTAAATGGCAAAAATGTATCTATCAGGCATGTACTCAATAATGGCGATTCGGTCGAGATCATCACATCATCTGTCCAGAAGCCCAAGCAAGATTGGTTGTCGATTGTGACAAGCTCGAAAGCGCGTACCAAAATCCGGCAAGCCTTGCGTGAAGAATCGGTAAAGGCTGTCGAATATGCCAAAGAACTCTTACAACGGCGTTTTAAAAACCGCAAAATAGAAATCGACGAGTCTGTCTTCTTGTATTATATCAAAAAGAAAGGTTTTAAGACGGTTACCGATTTTTATATCTGCATTGCCGAGGAACGGTTGGATATTGCCGTGGTCATTGACGACTATCTCGAGTTGAAGCGTAAGGAAACTGAATCCGCCGAACATCTCGAAAGCCGTAGCGTTGAACAATTTGTCGCGCCAACGGTGTTCGATGAATCCGCTTCGCATCAGGATGTAATGGTTATCGACCACAATCTGACCGGCATAGAATATAAATTGGCAAAATGTTGCAACCCGATATTCGGCGATCCCGTTTTCGGATTCGTTTCCACACAGGGCATCAAAATACACCGTAATAATTGTCCGAATGCCCCGGAAATATATCACCGTTTCTGATACCGGATTATCCAGGCGAGATGGAGCGGAAAAGGGGTCAACAATTATGGAGTCACGTTGCGTGTGATCGGACACGATGATATCGGAATCCTGACAAATATCACCTCGCTCATTTCAAAAGAAAGCGGAACCACGCTCCGTACCATCCATGTGGATTCGCTCGACGGTCTGTTTCAGGGTGATATTACCGTAATGCTGAGTGACACCTCCACAATGGAAAACTTGATCAAAAAAATCAAATCCGTAAAAGGCGTCAAACAGGCGGTGCGCTTACATTAGAGATTTCTCATTTTTAGAAATTATTTCTATCTTTGTCACGTGATTGAAACAACAAATGATAAACAAAACAAAAACCCTTCCGCGATTCTGCAAATGGCATATTATATTTTTGGTCGCACTAACCTCCCTGTTTTTTTCGGGATGCGGAAAGACTAAAGAAGCGCGTGCGCATTTGACCGAAGCCAAAAATTTATACGAAAATCAGCAATATGAAGCAGCAAAAATAGCGATTGATACCATTCGTTTGCGTTTCCCACGCGAAATCGCCGTTCTCAAAGAATCATTGGCACTGATGCGATTGGTCGAACGGGGTCAGAGTGAGCGGAATATATTTTATTGCGACAGTTTGACACCCATTCGGATGGAAGAAGCCGAACAATTGAAGAAAGGTTTTAAATTTGAGAAAAATCCGGAATATCAAGATGTTGGCAATTATGTATGGCAACAAATGACCATCGAACGCAATGTCGAACGAAGTTATATACGTTGCGGTGTCGATGAAAAAGGCGAAATCTATTTAGCCAGCGTATATTTCGGGAGCAAAGTCATCAATCATACGGGTTTGAAGTTGAGTACGCCTGATGGAGCCTATGCCGTAACCATATCCGTGCCATACGACGGCGGAATGAATTATCGTTTTAAAGACATGGGTAACACCACCGAAGTGGTCACTTACAAAAGCGAAAAATGTATAGATGCCGTCAACTTTGTATATGGTTTGGGCGACAAGATACGTATCAAAGCCGAATATACCGGGGGAGCGCCTTTCTCGCTTTACCTGAGCGAAAACGACAAACAAGCGATCCGGGCAACGAGTGATTTAGCCGCCGTATTGAGCGATATCGAAGCCATGCGAAAAGAGAAAGAAAGGTCGCTCAAAATCATTATGTATCTCGATGAGAGATTGGCAGGCGAAACGAAATAATGAACAGTATCTTAATAAATATTAAATCAATCACTTTTTCACTTTTTTTTATTTACTTTGCACCTCACAATTAAAGTGTTTTTATGGCACAAGATGATGTTTTTAAAAAACTGATTTCGCATTGCAAGGAGTACGGGTTTGTATTTCCTTCTTCAGAAATATACGACGGACTGGGCGCTGTCTACGATTACGGCCAAAACGGGGTCGAGCTGAAAAATAACATTAAAAAATACTGGTGGGACAGTATGACCCTGTTACACAACAACATTGTCGGGATCGACTCAGCCATCTTTATGCACCCCACGATATGGAAAGCATCAGGCCAGGTCGATGCTTTCAACGACCCGCTAATCGACAACAAGGATAGTAAAAAACGCTACCGCGCTGATGTATTGATAGAGGATTACCTTGCCGGTATGGACGAAAAAATCAACAAAGAAGTTGAGAAAGCCGCCAAACGTTTTGGTGAAGCATTCGACGAACAACAATTTCGCACGACGAATGCGCGGGTACTCGACAATCAAAACAAACGCGACAGCGTTCATGCCCGTTTCGCTAAAGCATTGAATGATTCCGATTTGGAAGCGCTTCGCCAACTGATTGTTGATTGCGAAATCGTATGCCCGGTATCCGGGACACGCAACTGGACGGAAGTACGCCAATTCAACCTGATGTTTTCGACCGAAATGGGTTCGACAGCCGATGGCGCTACCAAAATATACCTTCGCCCTGAAACGGCACAAGGCATCTTTGTCAATTTCCTGAACGTGCAAAAGACAGGACGTATGAAAATCCCATTCGGCATTGCCCAAATCGGCAAAGCTTTCCGCAACGAAATCGTGGCGAGGCAGTTTGTGTTTCGCATGCGCGAATTTGAACAGATGGAAATGCAGTTTTTCGTCCGTCCGGGCGAAGAACTCGAATGGTTTGCCCATTGGAAAGAAATTCGTATGAAATGGCACAAGGCTTTGGGTATGGGCGACCATAAATACCGTTTTCACGACCACGACAAACCGGCGCACTATGCCAATGCGGCAACTGATATTGAGTTTGAGATGCCTTTCGGTTTTAAGGAAGTCGAAGGGATTCACAGCCGTACCGACTTCGACCTGAGTCAACACGAAAAATATTCCGGGAAAAAGATTCAATATTTCGACCCGGAAATGAATCAAAGCTATGTCCCGTATGTGATTGAGACCTCCATAGGTGTCGACCGTATGTTTCTCAGTCTGTTGGCAGGCGCTTATCAAGAAGAAACGCTTGAAGGGGGCGAAACACGGGCTGTACTCAAACTGCCCGTAGCGCTGGCGCCGGTTAAGTTGGCAATTTTTCCATTGGTGAAAAAAGACGGCCTGCCCGAAAAAGCGGAAGGAATCATGCAAATGCTACGCTTCGATTTCAGTTGCCAATACGATGAAAAAGACTCCATCGGCAAGCGCTACCGCCGCCAGGACGCCATCGGAACACCCTATTGTATTACCATCGACCATGATACGTTGAGCGATCAATGTGTGACCATCCGTTTCCGTGATACCATGCTTCAGGAACGGGTACCCATCGTGCAACTGCATGAGATCGTTTCCGAAAAAGTGAGTATGAGAAATTTATTGTATAAATTATAAATTGGGAATTATGAATTTTAAATTGGGATTGAAAAAAAATGGATTATTTATCTGTTTGGCTTTCGCTATTTTACTAACGACGGCTTGTAAGAAAGATGAAACAGACCCCTACCTCGAAACCTGGAAGCAGCAAAATGATCAAGCATTTAATAATTTAGCAAGTAATCCCGACTATCAGGAATTGCGTATACCGGGAGGCGTCGGCAATATTTACTACCGCGTACTCCAAAAAGGAGAAGGAAAACGGACTTACTACAACAGCCGTGCTGAGGTCTATTACAAAGGATGGTATGTAGTTACCAATACAGATTATTCCATTAAAGCAGGCGATGTATTTGATCAAAGGCTTTTTGACGATGGAATTACTTTTAAGGTAGCAGTAAGCGATCAGGTTGCAAATTCGACATATAGACAGATAGGAGTTTATGGTTGGAAGATCGCTTTACAACATATGGTCGAAGGCGATAAATGGGAGGTTGTGATTCCTTACCGTCTTGCTTATGAAGAACAAGGTACTACAGGGATTCCGGGCTATTCCACATTAGCTTTCGAAATCGAATTGATCAAAGCATTGGATCCTGACGAATTTGAATGGCCGTCGGGAGGCAGCTCAGATCCTTATTATAATCCTTATTATTAAAGCGAGAGGAGATTGGTATAATTTTAAAAAAATAATGAAATGAATGAAGAACAAGAATTCATCTACGATGACGAAGATGCGGTAAAGTATATCCAAAATTATCTTCCTCAGGAGTTAAAGGGGAAATTCAGCGATGATGACATCAACTATCTCATCGACCTGATATACGAGTTTTATGAATCAAAAGGGTGTTTCGGCAATGACGATGAAGAAACAATCATTGAAATTGACGAAGATGAGTTGATTCAATACGTTATTAAAAACGCCCAAAAAGATGGGGTTGGAAAGTTTAATGCCGAAGAAATCTCATTTATTGTACAGGGAGAATTGGATTATTGCGAGTCGATAAATCTATTCGAGTGATCAATTAATGATTCAAAAAATCAAAAATTCTTTTTTCGTACGGTCTTTCGGTCTTACTTGTCTTACGCTCTTTTTCCTTCTGCCGGCCGGTTGTAAGACCCGTCGAATACGTGGGGTTGATTCCACGATTGCCGGAATGATGGAAACACAGCAGATTGAGCTGCAATCCGTTTCCCCAAGCGGTGTGATCTTCGTGCCTATTGACAACAGAGAGGCGTTGAAGATTATATTCGATTCGGGAACCCTGTTTGCCTCAAATTCAAATACCATCACCGAAGATGCAAAGAAAAACCTCCGTCAATATGCTGCGATCTTCAATCGCTACCCCGCCTCCTCCATTCAAATAACGGGTTATACGGATAATACCGGAAGAGCCGATTACAATCAGACCCTCTCGGAAAGACGCGCTAACAGCATATACGATTTTTGGGTTGAACAGGGTGTAGATCCGTCGCGCATGTCTTATTCGGGAAAAGGGATACGTGAACCCATCGCAAATAACTACACAGCCAAAGGAAGAGCTTTGAACCGGCGGGTTGAGATTTTGATCATCAACCACCATTCATTCTAATGTTATGTTAATGATAAAACAGCGCGAAGGCGCGAAGGCATGAAGGCATGAAGGCGCAAATAAATGAGGATAATAAGTTCGCCATACAATAAATTGGGATGATTATGAGTTTCTATCTGATATGAACAAAGACATCGACATCATAGAGGAAGACCTGATGAAAGCTTGTGAAGCACTGCATAAGGGAGGTATGATCGTTTACCCGACCGATACCATTTGGGGTATCGGATGTGATGCAACTTGTGAAGAAGCTGTCGGGCGTGTGTATGCATTAAAGCAGCGTGCCGACCACAAAGCCCTGTTGGTGTTAATCGACAACCCCGCTAAATTAACCGCTTATGTGTCTGAGGTTCCTGATATGGCGTGGGATTTAATCGAAGTTTCCTATAAACCGCTGACCATCATTTATCCGAATGCAAAAAATCTGGCGATTAATTTATTGGGAGAAGATGGCAGTTTGGGTATCCGTATTACAAATGAATTGTTTTCGAACGAGTTGTGTAAACTTTTCCGAAAGCCGCTTGTATCCACCTCAGCCAATATCAGCGGTTTTCCTTCGCCTGAACGGTTTAGTGGAATCGCAGAAAACGTCAAGAATGGAGTAGATTATGTGGTAAAGTACAGGCAAAATGAAACCACCCGCGCCTGCCCTTCTTCGATTATTAAACTCAATGACGACGGTAGTTTTCATATAATCAGAGAATGATGGTTAGCGATTAGCGATTAGCGATTAGGGAATAATGAATAAGGTTAGGCAGACAGCGAAATATATCCTGGCAGATTTGCTCATGGCAATGTTTGCATGGTTGTTACTCAACATCATACGGTATCATGAAGTTGCACAATTTGAAGGCTTTACGACACTTCTTTCTTTTCTGCTTTTTCACCAGGTATTGAAAGGTGAAATATTGATCCCGATCTTCTGGCTGATTTTGTATTATTTTTCGGGTTACTATAATAGTCCTTTCGCAAAATCGCGCATCAATGAACTATTTAATACGTTTGTAACTGTCTCGATGGGTGTTGTTTCTTTATTTTTCGTTGTGGTTTTGGATGACTTACCCGATTCTTTTCATATTTACTACTTGGTCTTTTTTTCCTATTTCGGCATGCAATTTTTCTTTACATACCTATGCCGGTTTTTGATCACCAATCATGCACTTCGGAAAGTTAAACAACGCAAATGGCTTACCAATGCATTGGTGATAGGTTCGGGCAGCCGGGCGGCAAAGTTCAAGAACGAATTGTTGAAATTAGGCTATCGGATTGTGGGTTTTGTGGATGACGGTTCGGGTACGGTTCCGGTTGTCACGCTTGAAGAACTGTTGGGGAATTTGGATGATCTGCCCGGACTACTTACTTCGCATTCCGTAGATGAGTTGGTTTTAGTTCCTGACAACCAATCTAATGAAGATTCAATCCTTCTGTTATATTCGCTTTATCATTATAATTTGCCTGTAAAGATACGGCTTGAAAAAAACAATCCGCTATTGAGGGCTGAAGTAAAGACGATTCATGGCATTCCATTAATAGATGTCACGAAGAATAATTTTTCCGATGCCGGGAAAAACATTAAATTTATGATGGACAAAATCATAGCAACTTTAGTACTGATTCTTCTTTCTCCGCTCTATGCGTATTTGGCTATCCGGGTAAAAATAAGTTCAAAAGGACCTATTTTTTTTCGTCAGGAACGAATCGGGTATAGAGGAAGGCCTTTTACGATCAATAAGTTTCGGACAATGTATGTCAATCCGAACGATTCAGGTGCTTTGCTTACCGAGAAAGACGATCCGCGTGTGACCCCATACGGCCGCTTTCTGCGAAAATACCGTTTGGACGAATTGCCTCAATTCTGGAATGTGCTCATTGGCGATATGTCGTTGGTAGGGCCGCGTCCCGAACAGCGCTACTATATTGGACAAATCGTCAAAAAAGCTCCCTACTATTACTTGCTTCATAATGTTCGTCCGGGCATAACCTCTTGGGGGATGGTGAAATACGGGTACGCCGAAACAGTCGACAAAATGATCGAACGGTTAAACTTCGATATCATGTATTACGAGAATATGTCTTTAACTTTGGACATTACCATATTGCTTTATACCATTAAAACCGTCTTTACGGGGAAAGGAGTTTAGGTAGCTGGTAGTCGGTAGTTTTTAGTTTTTAGCTTTTTTAGCTTGTAGTTCATGGTTTATCGTTCAAAGTATCAGTTATTCAGTTATTCAGTTATTCAGTTATTCATAACTGCAAATGAAAGAGGACGGATTGTTTTACAAATTTCTGCGTTGGCGTAAAAAACACATCAAAGAAAGAAATTTTATTCTGATTATAAGCCTATTAATCGGAATATGCACGGCAATTGCCGCCAATCTTTTGAAACAATTGATTTCTCTCATTCAATATCTTTTAACGGCAAACTCGCAAACCGGAATTAATTACCAACTATTGCTATTTCCGATTATCGGTATTTTACTGACCGGGCTGTTTGTCAAGTACATTGTGCGCGATGACATCAGCCATGGCGTTACTCAAATTCTGTATGCACTTTCGCGACAGAAAAGCCGGATCAAACCTCATAATATGTGGTCGTCGCTTGTGGCAAGCTCGGTTACGATTGGCTTTGGAGGTTCGGTTGGAGCCGAAGCGCCCATCGTCTTGACCGGTGCTGCGATCGGTTCAAATCTCGGACGCCTCTTCCAAATGGAGCATAAGACCTTGATGTTGTTAGTCGGATGCGGCGCAGCCGGAGCGATCGCCGGTATTTTTAAAGCGCCGATCGCCGGATTGGTATTTGTGATCGAAGTATTAATGCTTGATTTTACATTGACCTCTATATTACCTTTATTGATTGCGTCGGTTACGGCAGCAACGGTGTCCTATGCCTTTACGGGAACGGAAGCGATGTTCAAATTCTCACAAACAGATGTGTTTGAGATGCACCGTATTCCATACGTTTTGATTTTCGGCATTTTTTGCGGTTTGCTTTCGCTATATTTTACCCGTATGATGAACAAAGTCGAAGACCGCTTTCGAAAGATCAATCAACTATGGAAGAAATTTTTAGTGGGTGCGATTACCTTAAGTGTCCTGATTTTTATTTTCCCACCGCTTTATGGAGAAGGCTACAATACCATCGAATCGCTGCTCGACGGGCAATTTCAATCGATGATCGATCAAAGCGTATTTTATGGATTGAAAGATACACGGTGGGGAATCATTCTTTTCCTGGGATTGATTCTTTTTATGAAAGTTTTTGCGACAAGCGCCACGAATGGCGGGGGAGGTTGCGGGGGTATCTTTGCGCCCAGTCTCTATCTCGGATGTATTGCCGGTTTTGTCTTTGCCCATACTTCCAATAGCATTGAGGTCTTGCCCTATCTACCGGAAAAGAATTATGCACTTCTGGGTATGGCCGGCATGATGGCCGGTGTCATGCACGCCCCGCTCACAGGTGTCTTCCTGATTGCAGAGTTGACCGGAGGTTATGACATGTTTCTTCCATTGATGATTGTGTCGATCAGTTCGTTTGCTACCATCATCATGTTCGAACGTCACAGTATCTATACCATGCGTTTGGCTAAAAAAGGAGAACTACTTACCCATGATAAAGATAAAGCAGTCCTGACGTTGTTGAAACTTGAAAATGTACTTGAGACTGATTTCCTAACCGTTACGCCTGAAATGTATTTGGGTGAAGTGGTGAAAAAGATTACACAAAGTTCACGCAATATTTTCCCTGTGACCGGCGAAAATGGATTTCTTTTGGGTATTGTGTTGGTTGACAGTATCCGGAATATCATGTTCCGTCCGGAACTCTACGAACGGCTCCAGGTGTCGCGATTTATGGTTTCCGCACCGGCACATATCGTTTTGGATATGCCCATGGAGAAAATCATGCAAATATTTGACGACACAAAGGCTTGGAACTTACCGGTCGTCGACCCACAGGGACATTATCTGGGTTTTGTATCCAAATCAAAGATATTCAGTTCATACAGGGAGGTTTTGGTGGATACTTTATCAATTGAGAGTTGAGAATGGAGAATGGAGAACGTCCCTTGTTGATATAATTAATTAATTTCGCATGAATAAGAGCGATTTGCGCATTGTTTTTATGGGAACTCCCGATTTTGCAGTAGAGAGTCTGCGGAAATTGGTAGAGAATGAATACAAGGTGGTGGGGGTTGTTACGACGCCGGATAAACCCGTCGGGCGGCACGGCAGCATGTTGTGCGCGAGTCCGGTGAAAGAATATGCGTTGTCGAAGGGCTTACCTGTATTGCAGCCGGAAAAGTTGAAAGATGATACTTTCCTTGCCGAATTGAGGTCATTGCAAGCCGGCCTTCAGATTGTGGTGGCTTTTCGGATATTACCCGAAGCGGTTTGGGACATGCCCCGGTACGGCACATTCAACCTGCATGGCTCGTTACTCCCTCAATACCGAGGTGCAGCGCCCATCAACTGGGCAGTGATCCATGGCGAAAAAGAGACAGGCGTTACCACTTTCTACCTGACACATGGCATTGATACCGGTAGAATCATCCGGCAACGGCGAATATCCGTCACAGAAACAGATCATGCCGGGATTGTACACGACAAATTAATGGTTTTAGGGGCCGAATTAGTCCTTGAGACGGTCGATTTGGTGATCGCCCATGAAGGTCGGGTGGAAACCATATCGCAGGAAAATCTCTACAGCGACTTTCCCGAACTGCGCCCTGCCCCGAAATTATACCACGACACTTGTCGCATTAACTGGCGTCAACCGGCCTGTGTAATCTATAATTTTATTCGCGGATTATCACCCTACCCTGCCGCATGGACCGAAATTGAAATGCCGGATGGAACTTTCCAAACATTGAAAATCTACGAAACGGTAATCGTTCCGAA
>JAIRJR010000016.1 GCA_031260575.1 Tannerella sp. | reverse complement strand
ACCATCTTTTCCCACCATGGGCTATCGACGCTATGATGTTCGACGGCTAAAAAATTCTCGGTTGCTGCCGCGCAATGTACATTTGCCATAAAACATACCGGAGTACCCGCCATGTGCATCGCCATTGCAACACCGCCTTCTTGTGCATAATCGCCAATTCGTTTCGTCTCCAAAAGGCCGCCCGATGTGGCTAAGTCGGGATGGATGATATCTACACATTTGGCATCGATTATATCCTTAAACCCCAACGACAAGCCGGGCCCTCTTAGCCCGAACGTATCCTCACCTGTACAAATCGGAGTCTCAAGCGCATTCTTGAGTGTCCTCATTTCGTCGAAACGCCACCACTGCACGCAATCTTCCAACCATGCCAGTCGATATTTTTCCAGAGCCCTGCCGAGACGAATGTGGTTATTGATGTCAAAATGCCCGTAATGGTCTGAAGATAACGGTATTTCATATCCGATCACGTTTCGTACCATTTCCACATATTCGCACATTTTTTCAATGCCTTCATCTGTAATCTGTACCTGTGTAAAAGGATGTTCCCTCCATCCATAACCCATGTAATCAATGATGTTACTACCCGGCAGGTTCATGGTATACTGTCCCCCTGCACCATTCCAGAATTTATGGTTGACAAGCCGTTTGTCTAAAATATCCGGGTTATTCCTGTCTCTGAGCAAATGAATGCCCAAGTCCATTTTCATCCATGTAAATTTTTGTCTTTCAACCCTGTCCTTCATAACTTGCCGGAAACGAACCGGATCATTTGGGCTAGCCGTGTCGGCATACAGTCGTACTTTGTCGCGATACCTTCCGCCCAATAATTGCCAGGCAGGCACTCCATACGCTTTGCCACACAAATCCCATAACGCCATCTCAACAGCACATACGCCTCCACCCTGGCGGGCATGATAACCAAACTGACGGATAATCTTGAAAATCATTTCCACATTGCATGGATTAAGCCCCAGGATACGACTTTTCAATAACAGGGCATATCGCTCATCGGCGCCATCCCTTACTTCACCCAATCCATAGATACCTTGATTGGTATCAATACGGATGATAGGCGTCCGTCCGACATTTTGTACCACAGCATAACGCATATCGGTGATTTTCAGTTCCGAAGGCGAAGAAGCCCTTTTGACATTCTGCGTCGTAAAAGCCACCGTATCTTCGATAGAAGCGCCCATCATACCTCCCAATGCGATTCCGCTGATAGCGGCTTGCTTTAGAAAACTTCTGCGGGTGGGATCTTCTGTGACATTTTTAGACTGACTATCAGAAATATTCACCAAATTCTTTTCTGCTTCGATCACTTTTTTTAATTCACTATTCATTTGATTATATTTTATTTATCATTTATAACCTTAAACTTTTTACAACAAGTTTCAATTCTCATCTTTCTATTCTTTTGGCGGCCTGCTTCGCCACCAACTGGCTAAGATAGAACCCGTAATATTCATCAGCGGGCCAAAAACCGCAGGCGCTAACCCTACCGTCGCAACCTTTCCCATTTGCATCGCCAAGCCTGAAGCCAAACCACCGTTTTGCATGCCACATTCGAAGGCAATTGTACGGCGATCCTGTTCCGACATCCTGAATAACCATGCACTACCATATCCAACGGCATATCCGGTGAAATTGTGGAGAAGGCTTGTAAAAATGAGTAAAGCCCCTACCGAAAGTAAACTATCGCGCCCGGTTGCAGTTATAATTGTAATAATTACGGCAATACCAACCGTCGAAAAAGACGAAAGAATGGATTTGATCAGGGTCCTGTCGCCTTTCAGAATAATACGCAAAAGGATTGCGCCAAACATCGGAAGGAAAAAGAACCATAACACCGAGTTGCCTACACCTAAACCAAAGGAATAAGTGTCAATATGTTGCGTGAACAAAGGGATCATATTGGTCAATACGATAATCACAAAATAAGCGGTTAACTGGATGATGATCGCTTTGCGTGAATCTTTGCCATTGTAGAACATATTAAAGATAAAACCGGCAATTATCGGTAAAATAATCATGTTCAGTATATCAAGCATCATGTTCCAAACGCTGACTTCAATAAATTGTCCTGCAATCAGTTTCATTAAAAAAGGTGTAACAAAAGGCGCTAAAAGTGTTGAGCACGCACCGATGGTCACAGCCAATGGAAGATTGGCGCGGCCAATGTACGACATTACATTCGATGCCAGCCCACTGGGAACGCAACCGATCAAAATGATACCTGCTGCAATTTCGTTTGGGAAATTGAAGATATGGGATATAATCAGTGCAGTAAACGGCATGACCAAATAATGTATGACAACCCCGATGATCACACCCTTTGGCATTTTGATAACACCGGTGAAATCGTTCAAACTCATTTGCGAACCCATTCCAAACATGATGATTTGAAGAAGGGGTACAATCAGGGTACTTAGCTTGAAACTGCCCCATGTGGTGAATAATTGCGGGTAATACATGGAAGCGGCAACAGCCGTAAAAATCCATACGGTATATGAAAATGATTTGAGTACGCTGAAGCCTCTGAAACCAAGCGCTAAACACATCAGTGCGCCAATGATAAGAGGTCCCGTCACAGCTATTTTACCGGTCACAATCAGCAACATGGCAACTACAAACAGTAACAACGAACAGCCTAATAGTATTTTATAAATATTTGCACTTTTCATTGGATGTATATTTTAACTCCACAATCTGTCGTTTGAATTTTTATTGTTCCACTGATCTGTCGGCTCCCACATGGGCTGGTTACGAAGAAAGCGTTCTTTGACCACATCCTCGTTCAATTCAATTCCCAAACCCGGCGAATCAAGCGGTACATTGGCAAATCCTTTGGTGATCATGGGTTGCGAACCTGTCATTTTCACCATGGATTCCCACCAATCGGTATCGGCGCTGTGATGTTCGAGCGCAAGGAAATTTTCTGTTGCTGCCGCACAATGGACATTTGCCATAAAACAAACCGGAGTACCGGCCTGATGCATAGCCATGGCAACGCCGTTTTCCTGG
>JAIRJR010000213.1 GCA_031260575.1 Tannerella sp. | reverse complement strand
TGGAACGCAATTCAATCGACCAGCCTGCAAGGCCTTAGTAAAGAACGCGGCGTGGACATATTAACATGCATATTGTTCTGCAAATACTTTCCTTCGTGGCGCAAAGCGAAGGCGGCGCTCCCTTCGCTCCAACCATTAGGGTATAATTCCGTAAAAGGTTACATTACTTTTTTGAGGCAGGTATGGCTGCTTTAAAAATGAAGGAGGAAGAAAATGAAAATCAGAGAACGGCTGCTGGAAATCCCCGAATTGAACATTCAGCAACAGTTGGTACAAATGAGCAATGCCCAACTCGATGAATATATACAAACACTGAACTCGTTTGTCGAAGGTTTTCCATCCAAAGAAAAAGAAATACAGGATGATCTAAGCGCAAATGAGGACCGTTCATTTTTTAAGCGTTTGATCAGCATCAAGGATATGCTCATAAGTATCCATGCGGACGAGTTGGCCGAAGAGTGTAAAACGCAAATTGATAAGCTGCAGTTCGCCAAGCATGAAAAAATAGAAGCATACACGACATATTTTTTGTCAACACTGGCAATGCTGTCAATCGACATTCAAATGGCTGTGCATGCGGACGGCGAAGAAGAAACGCACCCCGTTGAAGCCGTCAAAGATACGGAAAAGTCAAAAGCCGATGGTAAAAGTATTTTGGCGGTAGACGATAATACGTATTTCTTGGACATATTAAAAGATGCATTGAGGGATACCGAGTATCATCTGGCTTGCGTGACATCAGGTTCCGCCGCGCTCCGATATCTGCAAAACCACCGCCCCGATTTGTACATACTGGACATTGAAATGCCCGAAATGGACGGATACCAACTTGCGCGCAGTATTCGAAGCCGCGGCATGAAGGCGCCTGTTATCTTCCTGACCGGAAACGCCTCGAAAGAATATGTGGCAAAAGCGGTAAAAGCAGGCGCGGCGGACTTTATCATAAAACCAATAAATAAAGAGCATGTGCAGCAAAGAATCAATAAGCATATACAAACGCAAGGGAATTGAGCCGCAGCCAACATATGCGGTACTAATATGTGAGAGGCAGCGTGTTGAAAATTAAAAGCCTGTACAGTAAAATTATTTTGCCTGCCGTTTTAGTTTTGCTTTTATTGGTTATTACAATGACCGTTCACTCATCCATGCAATTTGCGGATTTTACCGACACCCTTTTTAAAGAAAGAATAACAGTCACTTCTTACGGCCTGAAAGACCACCTGAGTAATCTTGAACACAATTCAAGAGTAGCGGCAATTTCTATATCGGCAAATATAAACGTTGTACGAACCGTCAAGGAACGCGACAGAGACGGAATCGTCAGCATTTTTCCCCACTTGCTTGAACTGTACGGCGTCGATGTCATCACTGTGACCGATGAGGCCGGAATCGTTTTGGCAAGGACACATGCTTCCGATGCCTGGGGCGATTCCATTTTATACCAGCATCTTGTGGCGGATGCCCTTGAAGGGAAGGTTTCCACTTATTACGAAGAAGGTTCATATGTAAGCGTTTCCGTTCGCTCCGGATCTCCGGTATACGACGCCGACGGTACGCTGATCGGCGTCGTTACGGCGGGGTCGAGGCTCGATGATTCCGAGGCGGTTGACTACCTGAAAAAGCGATTTGACTCTGAATTTACCGTTTTCCTGCGCGACACGAGAATCGCCACGACCATAATGTTGAACGGGGAGCGTATCATAGGCACGCGACTCGCCCCTGATATTGCGAGAATCGTAATTGGGGAAAAAAAGGAATACAACGGAGATGTCACCATCCTGGGGGAAGATTACAGCGCGAATTATTTACCGCTGATTAACGCGGATGATGAAGTATTTGCTATTATTTTCATCGGAAATTCAAACATATATCTGCTCGATCGGAGAAATGTTTTACTGTTAGATGGAGCCCTGATCGGTTTCATTGGATTGGTCGTTTCTGTCATTGTGCTTCTCTTTACTACCAAGAAGGCTATTGAGCCTGTAAATCAACTGAAGTATCTTGTTTCGGAGGTCGCAAAAGGAAACATCGATGTTGACTTCAGTAGAAAACAAGTGACAAATGATGAAATAGGCGAGCTGGAACTGGATGTTCTCTCCCTTATCGATGTGATCCAATCTGTGGAAAGCGATTTAGCCCAACTGACCCGTGAAATAAATACGGACAGCGATATCCATTTCAATATAGACGCAAGTAAATACAGCGGTATTCACAAACAAATCATTGATGACATCATAGTTTTAGGCAATTCGATTTCAATGAAGAATAAAGTTATGGCCGCCATGGACAGCCTGGACAGCATAATCCATGTGACCGACCTGGATTTTAATTTAATCTATGTAAACCGAAGCGCGGAAAAAACCTTCGGGATCGATCTGGAATCATACAAAGGGGTCAAGTGCTATAAAGCTTTAAGGAACCTTGATTATCCCTGTTCTTTTTGTAATTTGCCGCAGCTTTTGCCGGATAAGGAATCATTGCCGATTTTGAACTATGAATATATGTATGATGATGTTTACGATATGTGGTTTGGCGGCAGAGCCTCGATCATACGCTGGACAGACGGTTCCCTTGTGTTTCTTCAAACCTCCAATATCGAAACGGAAAAAAAGAAAGCGCAGCAAATGCTGAGCGAAGCGGCGG
>JAIRJR010000210.1 GCA_031260575.1 Tannerella sp. | reverse complement strand
CGGTTTATTCCAAATTTGTGGTTATAATCGAAAAAATCCAATGCAGTCAACTCCGGCGATGACACATTGATATATCCGGCAGGTGTTTTTCGCTGAACGATGCCATCTCGCAAAAATTCCTTCTTGGAAAAAAAGAGAACTTTAAATTTGTCTATACTTCGCGGGGCAGGACTTTGAGTAATTACGGTATATCCGGTTGGTTGTTGATGTGCCGCACCATGCAGGGCAGCCGCAGATAACAAACCCACATAATAAGGTTTATCGAGCGACTTCATCAAATCGTCAATATACAGATAGGGCGGAATAATTCCCTGTTTTGAATATTCGGGTGGGATAATCACATAAAAGCCCTGTCGGATTTGTATGATTTCGTTTTTTTTCTTCAAGCGATACAAAACTTGCCGAAGGTTATTATAAGGCATATTAAACTTGTCCCCAAGTTCGTCAAGCGTAAAAGCATAACGTCCATAAGATATTTCATTATCTTTGCAAAAGGTTATCCGATACGTGCAAAGTTGTGTAAATACCTGTTAAAAGAACCGTTGCCAAATCGTTACCTGCCCAAATTTACGCCATCATAACTACTTGGTAATAAAGCGGAAACGTCAAGAAGCAGGCTGTTTCCACAAAACTGTCTGCGGGCATACATCCCCGCTTGCATGAAACCTTATTTATTATCTGCTGGCATCTGTTTCTTCTTGCACATTTTCCGATTATAACTCTCTAAGACTTACATATCCTGCTTGTGCTATACATGCTTGCCCTTCGTCTGATAACATCCAGTCCATAAATCTTCCTCCCACTTCATCTACATCTGTTGAACGTATTACGGCATTATATGGCGCAATAAAGGGATAACTGTTATTTCTGACATTTTCGTCCGATGGTATTATTCCATTAACTTTTAATATTTTAATATCCGGACTTTTATATAGTCTGTCAACATAATATTTGTAAGTATATCCCAAACTCATAGTCCCGTTTTCATAATCGGCGACAGCATCGATTAACATCCCCATTGATGTGATATATTTTACTGTAGGCGGGTTTGTCATTGGTATTCCTTTCATAATCCACTCTTCCATTGCTGTCTGGCTTCCTGAGTTTTGCTCGCGCTGATAAGCGACAATTTGTTGATTGGAGCCACCCACCTCTTTCCAATTGGCTATATTACCGCTGTATATTTTTTGAATCTGTTCAACCGTCAGGCTTTCAACAGGATTATCCTTGTGCGTTATAAAAACGAAAGAATCATAACATACGGGCTTAATTATCAGTTCTATTTCTGCATTGGACGCCATATTCAATTCCTCGTTTGACGGATATGTTGCAAGTACTATGTCAGGACGTTTTTCAAATTGAAATTGAATGGATTGGCTATTTGAAAGTTCTTTGTATATCCAGCCTTGAGTTGTACCGTTGTTTATAATTCTGTCGTAAGCCCATGAAGTAGTAGAAAAACTAAGAAAAGTTAATGTTTCACTTCCCCACCATTCAGGAGTATTTTTAGGATACTTAATATCGCTTAAATTTGTGAACTGCCAAACAAATTCAGCCGCCATGGGAATACATACCGTCGAACCGTCAATTGCAGGGAACGTACCGTAGGATTGCCTATAAAAGTATTGAGTATGTAATGCAGTCGCATACGTTTGATATGGTTCTGAATCCGCCTCGCCGAGTACAAATTGTGTTTTATCCTTTACAATTTGTTTCCAATCCGGACCTTTTACAATAAACTGATTAATATTTCCATAAACCAGTGGATCCGGAATTTTTGGCTCTTCTTCTTGCGGGTCATTTTTATCGCAACTTACACATATTATTAGTGCACCCAAAAGTAAAATTAATTTATTCATTTCTTTTGTCTATTAGTTATTAACAACTTACACTCATTTTGCCATTTTTTGCTTCCGCTTTTTTTTATGTTCTTCAAAACTAATAAAACCGGAATTTTCGGCTGAATGCATTTCCTTTTTATAGTCTTCCAAGCTTACCTTATCCGAACAAGGAGTTATCCAATCAATACTCTTTTTTTGGGCTTACTTAATGTCGCTGTTGTCATAATCTGTAAATTTTTAAAACTATACGACACAAAGGTACGAAAACAATTTACTTTTTGACTATTGAGTGTGCCGAAATATTAAAATCAAATGACAATGCGCCCATAATATCGCCAATGGGGATACATTTTAAAAAATACATTAAAAAAAAACGTCATAATTAGTTTTTTTTCACTATTATTGTGGCCGGAAATCGTATATAAAAAAATATTTGCCATGAACAGAAGAAAATTTTTATCCACCTCAACAGCTGTAGGTGTTTTGACAATTGTTCCGCGTAATGTGCTTGGAAAAGGTTTTATTCCGCCCAGCGACAAGATTACCATTGTTAATATCGGATGCGGCTATCAGGGATTGTCAGAGATTGGCGCCCTGCTTCGTTGTCCGCAGATAGAGGTGGTGGGGGTTACCGACCCAAACAAACACACCAACGACTACCTTGGATGGAGTCCCAATGACCAACGTAACCGGATTCGTCAATTGATTGGAGAACCCACCTGGTTCGAAGGCGTAACCGGCCATCCGGGAGGACGCGACATCATGAAATATGTTGTGGAGACCTACTACAAGAAAAACCGTCCCGGTTATACCACCGGCGCCGTCCAAGCAGAGGAAGACTACCGCGAATTACTCACCAAAATGCCCGATGTGGATGCAGTCAAGATCATACCTGTCGACCATCTGCATTCGTACATTTCTGTCGACTGCTTCAAGCGCGGAAAACACCAGATTATGCATAAACCCATTGGGAATAAGATGCATGAAGCGATGAAGGTCATTGACATGGCCACCGCCAATCCAAAAATTGCCACCCACATGTTGGCTTACAATTCATCCAGTAACAATGGCATCAATCAGACGAAAGCTTGGATCGATGCGGGCGCCATTGGTAAATTAAGAGAAATACATAACTGGTCGGGACGCCCATATTGGCCGCAATATGCTGATATTCCGACTGAAAGACCGCCTCTACCCAGAGATTTCAACTGGGATCTCTGGCTTGGTCCGGCTCAATGGCGCGAATATTCACCCAAATATACCCATTGCTGTTTCCGTGGTTGGTTCGAATTTGGAGCAGGTTCAATTTCGGACATGGGCATTTACAGTATGATTCCTGTATTCAGCGGATTACAACTTGGCTCGGCCATAGCGGCATCGTCGCGGTTCGCCAGACAATATACGGTTGATGTCGACCAGATTCCCCGTCAAGTGGTTAATACATGGTCGTATCCGCTATCGGGAGGATTCCGTTTCGAAATCCCGTTCAAGAACGGAAGCGAAAAAATATTCTTTACCTGGCATGACGGTGGTATGAAACCAAACGTTCCGTATGGTTATCCTGAAGACGATCTCCCATTGGAAGGGATGATGTTTGTGGGCGAAAAAGGCACAATTGTGGGCGGTTTCAACGGGCAAAATCCCAAGTTGGTCGGGCTTTCGCCGGCTGACGAAAAGAAATATGCCAATATCAAGGCTCCGGGGTTGCCCAACCAGGGAGAGCAAGTAGCGGAAGGAACGCCACGCTGGCTGCAAGGCTGGATCGATCATGTAAAGGGAGTCGGTAAGAACCCGGGGTCGTTTGAATTTGTTCGCGAACTGACCGAAAGTTATAATCTTGGCGCCGTTTCCATGATGCGCGACGGCAAAAAATTACTTTACGATCCGGATACACGTACCGTAACCAACGATGAACAAGGCAATAAACTCTTGCATCGTGATACGCGCAAAGGATGGGAATTTGTCTAATTCAAAACTTATCAATATGTTGAACAGAAGAGATTTTTTACGTACATCACTTGTTGGGGCAGCCGCTTCGGTTGTACCGGCATCGCTATCTGCAAAGACTTTTAACAAGCCTTTGGCGCAACAGGCAGGAGAATATACTGCATATAAAATCGGATATCAGCTTTATGGGATCCGTCAATTGCTATCGGCAGACCCCGACAGCACCATGAAAATGGTATCGAAATGTGGTGTTGAAGGCGTGGAATATTCAGGTATGACCTCCACACCGGCAATCACTTTCCGATTGTTGCAAAACAAATATAACATGGTTTGCTGCGGCATTCATTACGGTCTCCTTGAATATGAACAAAAAGGTGTCAACCCTAAAATGGAATATTGCTATGTCCTCGGCACAGATGATATCGCTTGCCACTGGTTGGAAAACAGTCACAGAGGCACACTTGAAAACTACTTGAACCATGCCAAAGTCTTCAACGGGATTGCGCGTGAGTTCAAGAAAAATGGTTTCAATTTTTATTATCACAACCATCCATATGAATTTCAAGAAGTCTTCAACGGCAAATATGCAATGGATATCATGCTTGAAAACACGGATCCCGCCTTGGTTTCCATGGAATTCCATTTTTCAGGCCTCCCTGCCGATCTGGATATCATTCAATACATCCATAAGCTTGGCGGTCGGCTCACCAAACTACACTTTCCGGTTGTCGACAGGGAAGGCAATGTCATTCTGAAGCAAGAGATTATCGATGCAGCCAAAGCTTCAGGCAGTTGCAAGTGGTTTATCCTTGAGCAGAACTTTCCCGACCAACCGACTTGTGAAAGACTACTCAGCCGGTCGGTCGAGGTCTTGCGCGACATGTTGAATCAATAAATAACGGTCTTCGCAGCAGATACGGTTATTGAATATGGTTTTTTTGCTGTTTCACTAACCCATCTGCTTTTTTTTGTTGAAAGCGTTGAGTTTTTTCTCTAATTGCTTGATTTCTTTTGCTTGATTTCGGATGGTGGTTAGTAAGGAGTTTAACTCCTCGTTTTCAATGGAAGAAGGGAATTGTGCCTCCACACGCAACATAAAGTCTGAAAGGACATTCATATAATTATTAAAAGCATCATACGGATTGTCGTACGGACTAAACAGGTATTGATGCTTGGTATTCATATAATAAAAGTGGTCGCTGTTTTGCAGGTAAATCCAGTCTTGCCTGATTCGGCGGTCATCACATAAACGCACCCGTTCTCCGATCCGGTTGATCTTCCGGAATGCTTCTTGTTGTAAAACATTTCCCAACCACGCACTGCAGTCTTTTTCCTCGCCAACCCATGAAATCGGATAAGGCACAGATATGACATCAACCGGTTTTTGTGTGGCAAATATTTCAGAAGGAAGTGAAAAGGAAATGTCATTTTTCAGGGCATAGTATGGTAAGGCTTTGAAGAAATCAAATATGCCGGTTTCGGCCGCATACATCGAACCCAACACTTCGTAATTCAAAAAAATGTTACATATTTTCTCCGATTCGGGCGATGAAGCAATCCATGAAATGTATTTATCGGCTGTCAGCGGATATTCCTTCCACGAATAATTACCGAAACGGAGAGAGAGGTCTTCACTATAACGGTTGTTCTTCAATAAAAGTTTCAATTGGGGAATGATATCCGATGTATAAACATAATTGGGGCTTTTCCATCCCAATACATATTTAGCTCCTTCCGTTATCATACAGTCGAATCCCAATAGGTTGTAAACCAATTCCGAAATATCGTCGGAATAAATCAATTCGGTGTTCCTGAAAACCTTCGGCGTCACGCCGAAAAGTGATTGTATCTTTTCGGTGTGCATTTTGACTTGCGCCTTCATTTCGTCGGCATCGCCCAAAGAAGAAAGTGAATGGGCATACGTTTCCGCTAATAATTCAACATTACCGGTTTTTACCAATTCCTTGAAACAGTCAATCAATTCGGGTGCATAAATTTCCATTTGCTCTAATGCTGTACCTGAAATGGAAAAGGCGGCTTTAAATCGCCCTTCACTCTGCTTGATCATTTCGATTAGGATGCGGGTTGCCGGCAGATAACATTTCCCGGCTATCCGGTGGAATATCTCTTCATTCTGAAAATCATCATAATAATAATGATTATTGCCGATATCGAAGAAGCGGTATCTTCTCAACCGAAAAGGTTGGTGTATTTGAAAATAAAAACAAATCGTCTTCATGATGAATTGAAAATTGAGAATTATTATTTTTATTTGACATTCGTATTTACCTGTTCATATATCCTGCGAACTTTCCGGCCGGCATATTCCCATTTGATATTATTTACTTCCTTCAATCCTTCCTCTTTGATAAAAGAATGAAACATGGGATAGGTAATCAGACCATAAATGGCATCTGCTAATGCCTCGATATCCCAAAAATCCACTTTGATGGCATAATCAAGGATTTCGGCGCATCCCGATTGCTTTGAAATAATGGAAGGTACTCCGCATTGCATGGCTTCCAAAGGCGAAATGCCAAACGGCTCTGATACCGATGGCATTACATATACATCGCTTGCTTTGAAAATTTCATACACCTGTTTTCCTTTCATGAAACCGGTGAAATGAAAACGATCCGATATATTACGTGTTGCCGCCAACCGGATCATTTTATTCATCATATCTCCGCTGCCGGCCATAATAAAACGGACATTTTTTGTTTTTGCCAGTACCTTGGCAGCGGCTTCCACAAAATATTCGGGGCCTTTCTGCATGGTGATACGTCCGAGGAAGGTAACCATTTTTTCACCCACTCCACGCTTATCGGGGAGTGACAGGATTTCTTTGCTCAACGGTTCCACGGCATTATGAACAGTCGTCACCTTCGAAGGATCCTGATGATATTTTTCAATGACTGTCAGACGCGTCAGATTACTTACCGTAATGATATGGTCGGCAAAATCCATCCCGTTCTTTTCAATATGATACACATCGGGGTTGACATTTCCGCGGCTCCGGTCATAATCTGTCGCATGAACATGGACAACTAAGGGTTTTCCGCTGATCATTTTTGAGTGAATTCCGGCGGGATACGTCAGCCAATCGTGGGCATGGATGATGTCGTGATCCTCAGCCCGTGCGATCACACCTGCCGTAATTGAATAATTATTGATCTCTTCCAGCAGGTTATTGGGATACCTTCCCGAAAACTCGATACATCCCAGATCATTCACATGCTTGAAGCTGAAATCGGCAAAAATATGATTGCGCAGTTGAAAGTATTTTTGCGGATCCGTGTATTTCGACAATCGGCTTGATACATAACTGTGATCCAAGTCCTTCCATACAATAGGCGTATTACAGGCTCCGATGATTTGCAGGAAACTCTGATCTTCATCGCCAAAAGGCTTGGGCATCACAAAGGTAATATCCATATCCGGTTGCAACGACATCCCTTTAATCAAGCCGTAGCTTGCTGTTCCCAATCCTCCCAGAATATGTGGCGGAAACTCCCAACCATACATCAACGCTTTCATCTTATTTTATTTCGGAATATTGATATCATCATATATTTTCAGTGTATCAATTACATCAAGAAGCGTTGCAACACTCATCAAAAAGGAGATGGCTCCCCGCGCTGCAAAAGGAGGATTCCCATCAAATACTTCTGAAATCGTCCCGATGCAGTGTTGCGACATCTCTTCTTCCAGACTGATCAGCATCCGCTCGGCAAAAGAAACACCGCTTCTACCGAACAATCTCAAGTAGGCAGTCAGATATACCCCCGTCAGCCAAGGCCATACAGCCCCTTGGTGATAGGACAGGTCGCGCTCATATTGCGGCCCGGTACAATTTGGCCGGTAACCTTCGCTTTTCGGACTTAGTGAACGCAATCCTTTTGGCGTCAGCAATTCTTTCGTGGCAATATCCAAGACAGACCGTTTTTGCGAGCGCGACAGAGGCGAATAATTCAATGCCAATGCAATCACCATATTAGGCCTTACACTCCAATCTTGATTTGGACCGTCCACGTAGTCGAATAAATAATTGTGTCGATTAACAAAAGTCGCCGGAAAAGATACATCCAACTCTCTGATTAGCCTTTCAACTACGCCCTCAGATTCCCCATTCAATTCCCGATAAAAACATAATGCATTATACCATAGCGCGTTAAACTCAACGATATATCCCGATCGCGGAATGACAGGCCGACCGTCAACGACTGAATTCATCCAGGTAACAGGTTTTTTCTGTCCATCCGAATAGACTAATCCGTTGTCCATGACTTTCAGATTCGGATGTCTCTGATCTATCAAATATTCAATAATCTCTTTTACCAGATCACCATAACGTGCTTTTGTTTCTTCAAGGCTTGTTTTCTCCTGATACCGTTGTATACACCAAACAACCAATAATAAAACATCGGGTTCTTGAATCTCGCGAATCACCGGATCCGGCAGTCCTTCCCGCATAAAAGTCTGAAGGGCCGGAATGGCAGTTTGCATCAAGTGTTCATAGTTTTCCCTCTCGCCTACACATAATGTGGCTCCGGGCATCCCGATAAACAGATCGCGCGCCCGAACTTTAAACCAGGGATAACCTGCCAATAAATATAAATCATCTTGTTTGGGATTATACATCAACTGGTGTACCGAATTTTTCAAGCAATTATAAAAACTTGAACGGGGTGTCCGTTGCCGGATATCTTCGTCGATAAAAACAGGCAACTGTTCAAGGTACTTACGGGGGGCGTCGCCGGCACAAAAAACAATCGATTCCCCTTTTTCGATGGATAATTCAAAATATCCGGGAACAAACAAGTCTTCCTTGAACGGATAACCCCTTTCCTGTTCTTTCGGGTATTCAACGCCTATATACCAGTCAGGCTCATAGACGAATGTGACTTTTTTGTTGAATTGCATGTATAAATCCGGGTATCCGGGATACATGCAAATTTTGATACCGTTCGGCACTTCTTCGAATGACTGATTGGCATTTGCATTGGCATAAGTCAGTTCTTTCACACTGCGAAACGCTAAAAAAGGGCGAAAACGGAGCGTTGTGGGAGAATGTGCGTCCAACAGCTTGTATTTAATCATGATCCGGTTGTTTGTCCGTGAAAAAATTTTCTCTTTCGAAAGGACAACCCCTCCAACCCTGTAAACTGTACGGGGAACCGCTTCCATCGTATATTCACGAATATACTTGTGCCCGTTCGGACTAAAAATGCCTTCGCCATATTTATGAAGCCCCAAATTAAACGGCGCACCATGTTGGATCACCGTCTCATCCAACGAAGATAACAGGACATGATTTTCGTCATCCAATTGGGGAACAGGCATCACAAGCAGCCCATGGTATTTCCGCGTATTACAATCTACTATGGTAGTACAATGATACGCCCCTTTCCGGTTTGTCCGTAGCACTTCACGGGTCAATGATTCTTCCAGATTGATCAATAATGTCTTGTCAAATATCAGGTAACTCATACTGTTGTTTCAACTTTTTGTTTTTGTCACTACTTACTTCGTTGATTAAAAGATTCAAAAATACGACCAAATTCTCTAATAAAAAAATATTTGCGCTGTTTTTGTTGTTTTCCATTCAAAACGCTTTGATTGCTTTACGGTTGAAATGAATGAATAAATCCGGAAATGAAACGTATCACATTGATTGTCTTTTGTTTTTATCTGACTTGGGATGTATGGTCGGCCGAAATCAT